>CAJYBL010000045.1 GCA_913064995.1 uncultured Alphaproteobacteria bacterium | reverse complement strand
TGTAAAGCCCACCCGTCAGAATGAGTGTTATCCCACTCATGGCCATCTGATCAGGCCATTCATCCCAGATCACAACACCCCAGAAAACTCCAAATGGAATCGCGACGTATTCAAATGGCGCAATTACCGATGCCTCGACCGAACGGTAAGCATTGGACGATGCATAGGACAACAGCAAAACCGAAAAGCTGCAAATCACCAAATAGCCAAGGTTAGTCAGAGACATCAGTGATGGCGCGCGAAGCAAAAAATCAACTGTCGGATTGCCCGATTGATCAACTGGCCAGATCATATTCACCAGCATGAACACCGCGCCAATCGTTAAATAGCAAATATGTTGAACCGCAACCATTCCCGACAGATTACCAACCGATTTTAAGCGTCTTGTCCATATCTGAAAAGCGGCATAGCTAAAGGCGGACATCACAACAAACAGGGTTTCCACCTGAAACTGAACCCCGCCAGGCCGGATGATAAACAAAACCCCAGCCATACCAGCCGATACCGCGGCCAAACGATGAAGGCCAATTTTTTCACCAAGAAATGGCACTGACAAAATGGTAATGATCAATGGTGATACGAAGAAAATAGCGATTACATTTGCCAGCGGCAGCGTTCCCAGCGAAACAAAAAACAGCACCATCGCCAGCACAAGACACATGCTACGGGCGAAAAACAGCAAGAAAACCTTTGCTGGTAGCTCAAACATTGCCTGAATACTGCGGCTGAAAATGCCCAGCATGATCAGAGTCATAACTGCCCGCAACGCAACCAACTGGCCAAGCGAAACATCACCACTCATCAATTTAATCAATGCGTCATTAAGGGGAATGATTCCCATTGCAAAAGCCAAAACGCCAAGGGCGAAATAGGGCATCGACATACGATCAGTGATCATTTTCATTCGCCGCCGTCCTTTGCATGAAATTGCAAAAATATCAGCCTCATCGAGCCTGATATTTGCATCATTTAAATTCCGCTTATCAGGAAAAGACAAGCTATGCAAATTATTACCAAAACACGTCGCGAACGGGATAAAGTAAAGGGGTTGTATTCAAACCCTCTTTCGGTCAGCATGGCCCATGCCAATCAAGCGGATTATTGCAGATATTGGTAGCATGAAAGGCGCGAGAGACCATGTCAGAAACCGGACAGAATTTTATTGCAGGCGCGTGGTGCGATGGGCAAAGCACAATTGCCAATATCAACCCATCCGACCTCAGCGATCAGATTGGCCATTTTGCGCAGGCCGACAGCGCCCAACTTGACCGCGCCCTGGAAGCCGCCCAAAACGCCCAGAAAAAATGGGCCGTCACTGGTCTTGAGGCGCGTCAAACCATCTTGATGAATATCGGCAATGAATTGATGGAACGCCGCATCGAGCTTGGCAACCTTCTCAGCCGTGAAGAGGGCAAGCCATTAGCCGAAGGTGTTGGTGAAATCTATCGTGCTGGCCAGTTCTTTACTTATTATGCTGCTGAAGTGCTTCGTCAGATCGGTGATACGGCCGATAGTGTTCGTGACGGCATCGAAATTGACGTTCGGCGCGAACCGGTTGGGGTTGTTGCCATTATCAGCCCTTGGAATTTCCCAACCGCAACGGCTGTCTGGAAAATTGCGCCAGCGCTGGCTTTTGGCAATGCGGTCATCTGGAAACCGGCAAATCTGGTGCCGGCTTCGGCTGTTGCCCTAAGCGAAATCATTTCGCGTCAGGATATTCCGCATGGGCTTTTCAATCTGGTGATGGGACCGGGGGGCAGCATTGGCCAGAAACTTGTCGAAAGCCCAGCAATAAACGCGATCAGCTTTACCGGTTCGCTGGATGTTGGCAAACAGATTGCCACCGCTGCAATTGCCAATCTTACCAAAGTTCAAATGGAAATGGGATCAAAGAACGCGCTTGCCATTATGGATGATGGCGATCTTAATCTTGCCGTGGCAACCGCACTTGGCGGCGCTTTTGGCGGAACGGGACAGAAATGCACCGCCTCGTCACGGCTTGTTGTGCATGAAGCCATCCATGACGAATTTGCTGACCGGCTTGTTGCCGCAGCATCGGCAATGAAGGTTGGGCATGCTTTGGCTGATGGAACACAAATCGGCCCCGTGGTTAGCGCCGGACAATTGGCCGAAAACCTGCAATGGATGGAAACAGCCAAACAAGAAGGCGGCGAGGTTCTGTGTGGCGGCGAGACGGTTAGCCGTGATCATGATGGCTATTACATGACACCTGCGGTTATTGGTGGCACGAAAAATGGATGGCGCATCAATCGCGAAGAAATGTTTGCGCCAATCGCCTGTATCATCAAAGTCGGCTCATACGATGAGGCGCTGGATGTCGTAAATGACACTGATTTTGGTCTCACATCGGGAATCATCACCCGTTCGCTGGCGCGGGCAACGCATTTCCGTCGCAATGCCCAAACTGGTGTTGTTACGATTAATCTGCCAACCGCAGGCACCGATTATCATGTGCCATTTGGCGGGCGCGGCAACAGCTCCTATGGCTCGCGTGAACAGGGTAGCTATGCCGCAGAATTCTATACAATTGTGAAAACCAGCTATATTGCCTCTGGTAAGCCGGAATAAGCTGATGCATCTTATCGACAATCTTCAATATGCAAATTGGTCAGAAAAAATCTTTCGGCAAATGCGCGAAGGCGGCGTTGATGCGGTTCATGTGACGATTGCCTACCACGAGATGTTTCGCGAAACCGTTACCAATATCGAACAATGGAATCGCTGGTTTGAACGCTATCCAGATCTAATTTTTCATGGCACGACCGGCGATGATGTGCGTCGTGCCAAGCGCGAAGGCCGGACCGCGATCTTTTTTGGATTTCAAAACCCATCACCGATCGAGGATGATATAGGGCTAGTTGAAATTTGCCACAGCCTTGGCGTTCGTTTTATGCAGCTTACCTATAACAATCAGTCCCTTCTCGCCACTGGATGTTATGAAGATGAAGACACCGGCATCACGCGCATGGGCCGACAAGTCATCAAGGAAATGAACCGTGTTGGCATGGTTGTTGATATGAGCCATTCGGCTCAACAGTCAACATTAGACGCCATTGAAATTTCACAACGCCCAATTGCCATTACCCATGCCAACCCCTATTTCTGGCATCCGGCCAAACGCAATAAATCGGACGATGTGCTTCGCGCGCTCAGCCAATCAGGTGGCATGTTGGGCTTCTCGCTCTATCCGCATCATTTAAAGGGTGAGTCAGATTGCAGTCTGACAAGCTTTTGCCAGATGATTGCCGACACTGCCGATTTAATGGGCATCGACAACATCGGCCTCGGATCCGACCTTTGTCAGGATCAACCCGACAGTGTGGTTGAATGGATGCGCGTTGGCAGATGGACAAAAGAAATTGATTATGGCGAAGGATCAGCCAGCAATGCAGGCTTTCCTCCAATGCCAAGCTGGTTTATAGATAATCGCCATTTCGGAGCGATCACAGCAGGGCTAAGGCAGCAGGGTTTTTCCGAAAAAGACACAAACGCCGTGATGGGTGAAAACTGGCTTCGGTTTTATGATGAAAATTTTGGCGCTGAAACTGCCTAACTAGGTTTCGTGGCCTCAGCGAGCAAATTGGTTTGATTGATGAAAAAACCAAAGATAAAACAAGATAATCCCGCCGCAACAACGCTACCAGTAACGTCTGTTGCGCTTCGCCCCGCCAGTCAGGTCATGACTTTGGCACGGATGGGATCATTTCATCAAAGCCGTCTCAGCTTTATGCGCGTTTTGCTGCGCCGCCTCAAAGCCGAGAACTGGCAATTTAAACAAAGTCGTTGGTTGATTGATACCAAGGGTGTTGGCGTTGCCACCTATGAGGCCATTGGCCCCGAGCGAAGCTATACATTGGTTGCCTTTGCGCATAATCTGCCAGCCGAAAAGCGGTCAGATCGGGTCATCGCCGAAGCATGGGACTCCACATTTACGCTTCATGATGGAACCATAAGCGATGCCGATATTGAAAGGCTTAGACAGAATGTTCCGCTGCAAGAAGCCGGCCGTATTTCTGATGATGAGTTAGTGCTGTCACGGGCAAACCGGTCAGTTCGGCTTTTTGATTATGTTCGTGATAGTCTTGCCGCTGGCACCCAGCCCGACCCTGCAATGATCGAGCCTGTTGGCTATTTAATGCGGACAACAGCCGTTTACGGATCTGGAAAATTTGGCGCAGCCGATCGTGATATCTGGGCAAACCGGCCTGAATTTTCGGGCTCGTTCCAGCCTGAATTGCTTGCCGTCTGGTTAATCCGGTCATTTACCATCGATATTGTTGAACATATGGCCTCGGTAAAAGCACCAGCAAAGGCGGTCAAGCTTGATCCCGATATTCGCCGCCGCATCGGTGTTGGCAATTCAACTGGTCTTGGCATGGCACCATTCTTGATTAATCATCCATCATTGATTCACGCATGGATCAATGCGCGTGAAACCGCTTTGGGACGCGTGCGGGCGCTTGCCGCAACCGATCAGTCGGGACTATCCCGCTTTGTGACGATGATTGCCAAAGCTGCCAAAAACGCGGATGAGTGGACAACCGATAGCCCTTATCAGCATGGCAAAACCAAGTCATTGCGTGATGATCTTGTCCGACTTGACGCTTTTGTGCGCGGCCTTGCCGCCGATATAGACCAGCCTTGGGACAGCATCTATCGCTGGGGCGAGGCTAATCTAAGCCTTGAAGGCCAGGAACAGCTTGTATCGCTTCTGCTTGAAGATCATGGAGACCTGATTGACGATTTGGCAATCGGCATGTCATCCGATGAGGCAGCGCATTTCCGTATTGATGGGTCAATGCCCCTGTCACGGCTGCGCCAGATGATGAACACCGCCTATAGCTGGACCAAGGGCATTGATTATTCGCAAAATGATGCGCTGGCGCGGGTCTGGTATGTGTCTGAAGAAAAGCTTGAGCCGCGGCTTGGTGAACGGTTTGAAGAACCAATCGAGCCTTATGAGCAACCGCTTGCACCCGGCCGTGATGCCGTTCGGGCGATGAAGGCCATCGATCACTGGATCGAAAACCCTGCCCGATCAGGCGATGATAACGTTGCCGTGTTTTTGCTGAAACATCCAGAACACCGGCATATTGTCCGCCGCATGCAAACTGTTTTTACCCTTCCCTATGCCGAAATTCAGGACAATACCATTTCAGCAGAAATGCAGCCAATTGATTTGCTTCGCTGTAAATTGTCTTTTTTCGGCGCGTCAAAATTTGACCCGCGTTCGGATCGGTGGTTGCGCATTACAATGTATCAAGGCGCGCCCTTCCCCAATGAATTGGCAATGTTAGACCCCGATAGCCTGTTTTATCCACCGCTTGCCAGCAAAGGCAAACCGGATCATGGAAGGGCATGAGCTGGTCGCTTGGTGAAATCGGCGCCCTTGCCACCAAGGCTGCCCGCGGAAGCGGCATGGATTGGGGGCTCGCAGACGAAGCTGGCTATGCTGTTAAATGGCTTCAACGCCGTCAATTGCCCGGTGTTGCCGCGCTATGTCGATATCTAAGCTGGCGGCAAGCCGGTGAAATCACCATCTGGCCCGATGACACAGCGCGTGATGGTCATTATTGTCCAATCGCCACTGGGGCGGCCTATGGTGATGGTGTATTTGGGGATGAAGTGCAATTTGCCCGTGTCAGAACGCCGTTATTGCTAATCCCCTTTATCGCGCTTCGCGCCGCAAACAGCCCTGTTTGCCTATCAATGGGCAATGCCATTTTTGCGCTGAGTCAGAGTAAATTCGGATTTTCAAAAAATGATACGGCGATTTTAATGGATGCGTCGGCCTGCCATATTTATGCAACATCCGATGATAAACTGCCAGAGATGATCACCATCGCCAATGCCGCAATTCCCCGTGTTCCGTTAACAGCATCTGCTTGCATCACTGTTTTGAACAGCTTTGCCAAAAACACCTATGCACCAGCAACCGAGGCGTCACGACTTGCCGGTGCTGGTGCAGGGCTGAATGATAATGATTAGACGGATGGGCTGCGGTCACTGACGCAATTGAAATCCATGCACTAAATGGATCAGGCCCAGTGGGCCGTGCTAGACAATGCCGCTAATGGTTTTGATTTCGAGAAATTCTTCAATCCCCCAAAACCCACCTTCACGGCCAACGCCTGACTGCTTGTAGCCGCCAAACGGGCTTCCTGCCGCACGCGAAGCGCCATTGACCTGAATCATACCAGCGCGCAATCTTGCCGCAACGCGCATGGCGCGTTCTTTATCACCCGTCTGGATATAGGCCGCCAGTCCATACGGCGTGTCATTGGCAAGGGCGATGGCTTCTTCTTCGCTGTCAAACGGCATCAATGCCAGAACAGGACCAAAAATTTCTTCGCGGATAATCGTCATATCGGCTGTCGCATCGGCAAACACCGTTGGCTTTACAAACCAGCCACGATTCATGCCCTCAGGACGGCCAACGCCGCCAGCGACAAGCCTTGCCCCTTCATCAATGCCAGCTTGGATCATGCTTTGCACCTTGTTGAATTGTGCTTCAGATACCAAAGGCCCGATGTGATTTCCCGAATTTGACGGCAGGTCAACCTTGGTGGCATTGGCTTTGGCTGCAGCGATTTCAATAGCCTGATCAGAGACGCTTCGCTGAACCAGCATGCGTGTTGCCGCATTACAAGATTGGCCTGTATTATTGAAACAGAAAGCAGCGCCCATGCGAACTGCCTTTTCGACATCGCAATCATCAAAAACCAGATTTGGCGATTTGCCTCCAAGTTCAAGCGAGACGGTTTTCACTGTATCCGCAGCCGCCTTGCTTATCAAAATACCGGCCCGTGTTGAGCCGGTAAATGACACAACATCAATATCCGGATGTGATGATAAGATCGTGCCAACACCGGCACCATCGCCATTAACCATGTTAAACACACCAGCCGGAAAACCAGCCTCATCAATCATTTCGGCAAAAAGAATGCTGGACATTGGGGCAATTTCAGACGGTTTCAGCACCATTGTGCAGCCTGCCGCCAACGCCGCACCAACCTTCAAAACCACCTGATTCATCGGCCAATTCCACGGGGTAATCAACGCGGCAACACCCGCCGCCTCAAAGGCAATATCTTGGCCTTCGACACCTTGACGCAATGGCCGTTGAAATTCCATTGTGCCAAGCGCTCGGATAAATGCCTTTAAATGGCTGATGCCAGATCCAGCCTGATCACTGACCGCCATATCAATTGGCGCACCCATTTCGGTTGAAATCGTTGCGCCCATTTCATCATTGCGCGCGATATAAACATCAAGCAATTTTTGCAAATAGCCAGCACGGTCAGCAGGGCTTGTCATCGACCATGCTGTAAAGGCGGTTTTAGCCGCGGCAATAGCCGCTCCGGTATCTTTAGCACCGCCAAGCGTAATTGTGGCAAACGCATCTTCAGTGGCTGGGTTCAAAACAGGAAAACTGATCCCATCCTGTGATGGCACCCAAGATCCATTGATGTAAAATTCGGTTTTATCCAGCATGAAACCTCCAAGATTTTGGTAGCGGCCACCGCAGCACAGCCTTTGCGTTTTTCAAAATTTATTTTTTTCCGAGCCAGCACCGCAAGCCGGCGCCTTAAGGCCAAATTGCACCTTGCAAACAACTCTTGTCAAGTTATTGATAACTGTAGGATATAGGCTGATTTTCTTAGGTTTTTACCTTGCCACGCTGCGCCCCGAAATCCCACCAAACACCATAAGCAACGCCACAAAATGATAAAGATACATCGTTTCAGACAAGATCAGCATTGCTAAAAAAGCCGCAAAGATTGGTACCAAATTCACATAAAGTCCAGCGCGGTTAGCACCTACCAGTTCGACTCCACGCATAAAAAATGTTTGCGACAGAATTGACGGAAATATTGCTGAATAAAACAGTAACAAGCTGCCTTTGACGCTGGGAAGTACAAGATTGCCATTCACATATTCGGCAATTAGGAACAGGCTGCAGGTCAAAAAAGCACAAAAGGCGAAAAAACACAAAAGCAGAACCGGCGGCATTTCAAGCCGTTTTCCCAACGCAACCGTATAGGCGCCATAGCAAAGACATGCAGCAACCATTAACAAATCACCAAAATTGAAACGAAGCGCCAAAATCGTTGCAAAGCTGCCAGTACTAACCAGAACCAGAATGCCGGATAGTGATGAACAAAGGCCAAAGAATTGCAGCCAGCCAATGCGGCTTCGATAAATCAGCCAGCCTAGCAACATAACAACCGCCGGAATCACCCCTTGCATAATGCCAAGATTGACCGCAGTCGTATATTGCGCCGCATAGACAAGAAGCAGACTGAAACCAGCAAGCCCGCCACCACCCATGGCAAGCACCCAACGCCAGTTCTGTAAAGCCAACGGCGCATAGCGTGGCAAGGTTTTACGATATATCACCACCAAAATAAGAAAGGCACCAAGCCAGCGCAATTGCATCAACAGAACTGGTGAGATTTCGCCGACAGACATGCGCAATGCCACCGCATGACCTGCCCAAATCAAGGTTGCCATCAGCAATACCGCATGCGCGCTGCCCCAAAAGCGGCCAAGAGCTAGTAAGCATTGCTGTTTGATCATGCCGTCGCCAAAAGATTAACGAAGCTTTGCCGCAAGCGCGCTAAATTCATCAAGACCGGACTCAATACGGTCAAACATGTCATCAATTTCCGCAGCGGTAATGATCAAAGGTGGGCAAAACCCGATGATATCACCTGGCAAAGCGCGTAAAATCACGCCATGTCTCTGAATGATGGCAACCGCCTGCGCCGCAATTTTCTGGGTTGGATCAAACTTTTCACCCGTTTGGCTATTGGCGGCAAATTCCATTGCGCCAATTAGGCCGATCGCCCGCAGATGGCCGATGAAATCAAATCTGGCAAGCCGTTCAATCCGGCTTTTTAATTGCGGGGCAACGCGTCTGACATGGCCGATGATATCGCGTTCTTGCATCAATTGCTGCGCCCGCAAGGCCACCGCAGCGCAAACCGGATGCGCCGAATAGGTATAGCCGTGTCCGAAGATGCCAAGCTGTTCTGCCTGCTTGGCAATTGGAGCATAGACCTTTTCCGACAGCATCACCGCTGAAATCGGCAAATAGGCCGATGACAACGCCTTGGCACAGGTCAGCATATCAGGGCGGACATCCATGGTTTGTGAGCCCCACATATTACCCGTACGGCCAAACCCGCAAATCACCTCATCCGCAACAAGTAAAACATCATATTTTTCCAGAACAGCGCGAATTTTTTCAAAATAGGTTCGTGGCGGAATAATCACCCCACCTGCCCCCATGACCGGCTCGGCAAACAACGCGGCCACGGTTTCCGGCCCTTCTTCAAGGATCAGCGTTTCAAGATCAGCGGCACAACGGCTGGCAAAATCTTCTTCGCTTTCCCCATCCTGTGCACCGTTATAAAAATCGGGCGCGGTTGTATGTTTAACAAAATCCAGCGGCAGGCCGAAACCATCTTGCGCATAGGCAAGCGCGGTCATGCTCGCCGCCGCCATAGTCACCCCGTGATAACCTTTTCGGCGGCTGATGATTTTGCGTTTTTCTGGCCGGCCAAGCGCCGCATTGTAATACCAGACCATTTTCATGGCGGTATCATTCGCCTCTGATCCAGATGCCGCAAAAAACACTTTGCTCATCACACTGTCACCACCAGCAGGCGGGGCATTGGCAATCAAGATTTCGGCAAGATCAATCGCCGGATTGACCGTTTTGCCAG
>CAJYBL010000044.1 GCA_913064995.1 uncultured Alphaproteobacteria bacterium | reverse complement strand
CTAAGATTTTGGCTTTGGTGCCTGCCTGTCCTGTCAGGCTTTGCTGGTTTGATCCAAAGCTAGCTTTTCAACGGAGATCAGCGCGCGTGAACAAAGCCGTCATTTTTGACCTAGATGGAACCTTGATTGACAGTCTTGGTGATATCCATGCGGCGTTGAATGACGTTTTGCAGTTTCGTAATGCACCGCCTCTGGCGCTGGCAACGGTGCGTGGCCTTATCGGCAAAGGATCGGCTAATCTGGTGAGGCGCGCCCTAACGGCGCAGAATTTGGCAATTGATGAGGCGTCCTGCGCCGCTGCTTTGGCCGATTTTTTGCGTCTGTATTCGGCAGAATCGGCAAAATTAACAACAATATTTGATGGCGCTATTGATGCACTCGACCGGCTGCAGGATGGCGGTTTTTGCCTTGGTATCTGCACGAACAAGCCGCTGGCACCGACCAAAATTGTGCTGGATCAATTTGGCCTGACGCGTTTTTTTGATACGATTGTTGGCGGTGACCAGCTTGCCAGCCGCAAGCCTGATCCGGCAATGTTGTTTCATGCCATGGCGTGTTTAGGTACCACATCATGTTTGTTTGTGGGTGATAGCGAAATAGACCGCGAAACGGCAGCCGCAGCCGGTCAGCCTTTTGCGCTTTTTACCAAAGGCTATCGAACCAGCAGTATTGAGATATTAAATCCAGAATATTATTTTAATGAATATAGTGAATTAACTAACATTGTTAATCTTAATATAAGAAATTGATAACAGGTTTTGCGGTTGGTTAGCCCCAATAAGTCCGCTACATAAGCCTGCGAAATAAGAAAGGACAAACCTTTATGTCAGCGTCAAAAAACAGCTTGGATCCGGTGCAGATATTATGCCTTGATGGTGATGGTATCGGCCCCGAAATCACCGCGGCAACCCGCCGTGTTTTGCAAGCGGTTGATGATCGCTTTGACCTGAATTTGACTTTTACCACCCAAGATATCGGCTTTGTGTCTTTGGCGGCATCGGGAACAACATTTCCCGATAAAGTGTTGGATGCAGCAAAGGCGGCTGATGGCATTGTTCTAGGGCCAGTTTCGACCGTTGATTACCCACCAGCCAGCGAAGGCGGGATTAATCCATCGGGTTTCTTGCGCAAACAGCTAGATCTTTATGCCAATATCAGACCTGCAAAATCTTATGAGGGTTTACCGCCGCGTGTTGGCGACAAGGTTGATCTGGTGATTGCCCGCGAAAATACCGAAGGCTTTTATTCAGATCGTTCGATGTTTTTTGGGCGTGCTGAATTTATGCCAACCGAAGATATGGCTTTGTCGGTTCGGAAAATCACCCGTCAGGCCTCAACGCGGATTGCCCGAACCGGCTTTGAACTGGCCGCACAGCGCCGCCGGAAAGTCACTGTTGTTCATAAAGCGAATGTGTTTCAGGTGTCTGATGGGTTGTTTCTTGAGGCGGTTCGCGCGGTTCGGGATGAATTTTCCGATTTTGAATATGAAGAGCAGATCATCGATGCGATGGCGGCGCTGTTGATCCGCGACCCTAGCCAGTTTGATGTGATCGTCACAACCAATATGTATGGCGATATCCTGTCAGATGAAGCGTCCGAAATTGCTGGCAGTCTTGGCATGGCAGCATCATTGAATGCGGGTGAATCATTTGCCATGGCGCAGGCACAGCATGGATCGGCACCGTCATTAGCTGGAAAAGATCAGGCCAACCCATTATCCTTGATCGGTTCGGCGGCAATGCTGCTTCGGTGGATTGGCGAGCGACGCGAAGCACCTAAATTTTTGGTGGCCGCTGATGCAATTGAACAGGCCATTACAAAGGCTGTTGCCACGGCCAGCACGCGAACGGCAGATTTGGGTGGGCCGCTTGGCACAACTGCCTTTACCGATGGGCTTTTGGCGATGATCAAAGAACCATAATTTGTCAGCGCACTCAATCTAAGCCTTGCTTGGGCGGTAATGATACCAGTCATGGAGGGCTTGCCAAGGCCGTATCTACCCTAATTATTTACAACGAGCACCAATAATGTCAAAGCCGTATCAAATGTCCCAATCTTACGTCATGTCCGATGATGCGGTTCGTTTTGCGACCATGATCATGACCGGACAGGGCGTCAGCAATGAAGATGCTGCCATCATTGCCGAATGTCTTGTTGAGGCTGATCTCCGCGGGGTGCAAACGCATGGGCTTTCAAGGCTGCCAGTTTATGTTGAGCGGGTTCAGCGCGGGATGGTAAAAGCAGTGCCGAATATGAAGTTTGAAAACCCGGTGGCGGCTTGTGGGTCGCTTGATGGTGATAATGGCTTTGGCTTTCTTGTCGGGCGTAGGGCCATGCAAGAGGCCATCACTATGGCAGATAGCTGCGGTGTTGGTGTTGTTGCAGCGCGAAACAGCAATCATTTTGGCATGGCCGCAACCTATCTTTTGCAGGCGGTCAAGGCTGGGTATTTTGCCTTTGTATTTACCAATGCGTCAAAGGCTATGCCGCCATGGGGTGGGCGCGAAGGATTGCTTGGCACAAGCCCGTTTGGCGCTGCAGCACCAGCTGGAAAGCTGCCGCCCTTTGTTTTGGATATGTCACCTGCGGTGGCGGCGCGCGGTAAAATTAGGCTTGCCGAAAAACGTGGCGAGCCGATCCCTGAGGGCTATGCGCTTGATGAAAATGGCCAAGTCACGACTGATGCAACCGCCGCGCTTCGCGGTGTTGTTTTGCCAATGGGGGGCTATAAAGGGTCAGGGCTGTCGGTGCTAATGGAAATTTTAGCTGGGGTTTTTTCGGGAGCAAATTTTGGTGGCGATGTTCCGGATCAATATACCGTCTGGGATCGGCCACAAAATGTTGGGCATTTCTTCATGGCGCTTAAACCGGGAATTTTTGTTACTGAACAGGGGTTTCGCGACCGGATGGACACGCTTGTTGGGCGGATTAAGACCAACCCGCTGGCCGACGGATTTGACGAAATCTTGATGCCAGGTGAAATTGAATCACGCCTTGAGGCTGAACGACGCAACACCGGCATTCCATTTGCGGCATCAGATCTTGCGCTTCTTGCCAAATTGGCGTCCGATCATGGCGTGGCTGAACTGCCCGAGGTAACCCGATAAATAAAACCCACAACCCAAAACGCTAATCCGAAATAATTACCCAAAAGAGGCTTGTGAAATGTTGACCTTTTACTATGCAAAAAATTCTGCAGCTTATGCGCCGCATATCCTTCTTGAAGATATTGGTGCTGACTATAACGCGGTTCGTATTGATTTCATGACAGGTGAACAACGCTCGCCAGCTTATTTAGCGGTAAATCCGAAAGGGCGGTTGCCGTCACTTGTCACTGAAAAGGGGGTCTTGACCGAAACACCTGCCATTCTTGTTTATTTGGCGCAGCGGTTCCCCGAGCATGATCTGGCACCAAGCGATCCGTTTCAATTTGCCATCGCGCAGGCCTTTAACAGCTATATGGCATCAACGGTTCATGTTGCGCATGCGCACAAACATCGCGGCGCACGCTGGGCAGATGACCCGGCGGCGCATGAGTCAATGCGCGCCAAGGTCAAGGAAAACATGACCGAATATGCGCAGATGATCGAAACCCATTATTTCAAAGGGCCATATGTTCTTGGTGATAAATTCTCTTTTTGTGATCCCTATTTGGCGCTGGTGACACGTTGGTTAAAAGATGATGGGGTTGATCTCAATCCATTCGCCAAAATCAGGGCGCATGACGCCTTGATGCGCGAACGCCCGTCAATGCAGCGCGTGCTTGAACTTCATGCTTAATTTGCCGCTAGCTTTTGCAATCCCATTTGTTAAAGGCAGCAGAGACCGACTTCATGCTGGTAGTTGCCGATTGGCATGATATGCTGCAAAAAGCCAGAAGGCATTTTTGAATTGAATATAAAAAGGTGATTTGACGCGATGTTGCTTGGCTGTATTGGTGATGATTTTACGGGGTCAAGCGACCTTGCCAACACATTGGCAAAGGCCGGAATGGCGGTTGTGCAATATAGCGGCGTGCCATCAGCGCCAGCAGAAGCATCTGTCGAGGCAGGGGTGATTGCGCTGAAATCGCGTTCAATCCCGGCGGAGGAAGCGATCAAACAGTCGCTAGCAGCTCTGAAATGGTTGCAAGATCAGGGCTGTAAACAATTTTTTTTCAAATATTGTTCAACATTTGATTCAACCGATGATGGCAATATTGGGCCGGTGGCAGAGGCGCTAGCATCTGCATTGGCGGCTGATGCGGTCATTGTTTGTCCAGCATTTCCCGGAACCGGACGCGCGGTGTTCCAAGGCCATCTTTTCGTCAAAGATCAATTGCTGTCAGATAGCCCGATGAAAGATCATCCGCTAACGCCAATGCGCGACCCCGATCTTCGCAATGTTCTAGCTCGCCAAAGCCGTGGTGCGGTTGGGCATGTGCCAATGGCTATAGTCGCTGAAGGCAGTGATGCAATTCGTGATGCACTTGCTGTTGAGTCGCGTCATGGCCGCAATCTAATCGTGGTTGATGCGATTCATGATGAGGATCTGATTGCGATTGGGGCTGCGGCGCGTGATCTGGTTTTGATCACTGGCGGGTCGGGTGTGGCGATGGGGCTGCCGGCAAATTTTGCCAAAACCGGCCAGATTTCAGCAACGAAGCTGGGCTGGCAGGGGCAGGCTGGACGCTGCGCCATTCTAAGCGGGTCTTGTTCTGAGGCAACCCGAAAACAGATTGCCAACCATGCCAAAACTGGCGCGCAATATAAAATTGATGTAGCTAGTGTGATGCGGGGTGAGGTGACAATTGATGGTCTGTTAAGCTGGCTTTTGGCGCAGGACGGATTGCCGATACTCTATTCATCGGCATCGCCAATAGCGGTTCAGCATGTGCAGGCAGAATTTGGAATGAAAGCGGTTGCTAACCGGCTTGACAGATTATTTGGTGATCTTGCCATTGCGCTTGTTGCTGCTGGGATTGAACGTCTGGTTGTTGCTGGTGGTGAAACCTCGGGTGCGGTTGTCGAGGCTTTGCGGCTGAACGCCCTATCAATTGGGCCGGAAATTGACCCGGGCGTGCCGGCTATGCGCGCCGGATCAAATCTGACGATTGCGCTGAAATCAGGGAATTTTGGAGCTGATGATTTTTTTGAAAAGGCCGCCGCGATTTTGGCAGGAGGTGCAAAATGACAGAAACCGAGCTTCGTGAACAGATTTGCCAATTGGCGAAATCAATGTTTGATCGCGGACTTACCGTTGGGTCAAGCGGGAATATCTCAGTTCGATGTGACGATGGTGGGCTTCTTGTAACACCAACCGATAGTTGCTTTGGCAGGCTGGATCCAGCAAGGCTAAGCAGGTTTGACGAGACCGGAACATTGATATCGGGTGATTTACCAACCAAGGAAATGCCGCTTCATGCCGCGTTTTATGACAGCCGGTCGCAAGCTGGTGCGATTGTGCATCTTCATGCAACCCATTCGGTGGCGCTGTCGACTTTGCCTGTTGATGATGCGACAAATTTTTTACCGCCCCTGACGGCCTATTCGGTGATGCGGCTTGGTAGGGTTGCGCTGCTCCCTTATTTCCGACCGGGTGATTCTGCCGTAGCCAATGCCATTAAGGGGCTTGCCGGAAAACATAGCGCGGTCATGCTTGCCAATCATGGTCCGGTGGTCGCAGGCAAGGGGCTGGAAGCCGCCGTTTATGCGGTTGAAGAATTGGAAGAAACGGCAAGGCTGGCGCTTTTACTGCGCGGGTTACCGGCACGCGGACTTGATGACGCGCAGATTCGGGATGTTGTTACCCATTTTGACGTTGAATGGGATTAACGCTGCTTTTGTGATGGAAAGACAATAGCTGCCAGATGATGACCGCCAGATGATCCAGGTTATATCGTCAGCAAAATCTTGCCGCGCTGGGTTCCCGACTCCATCAATTCATGCGCTTTTGCTGCATCAGTCAGATCAAAGCTGGTAAAGGTCGTTGCCTGTAATTGCACTGGTGCTGCATCGAAAAAAGGCCATGCGGTTTTTTGCAGATCTGTCGCAACTGCCGATTTAAAAGCCTCAGGGCGTGACCGCAATGTTGATCCGGTAAGGGTGAGGCGTTTCAGCATCACCGGCATGAGATCAATTTCCATTTTTGATCCCAGATTGAACGCAAGCTGGACAATCCGTGCATCGGCATGGGCTGCTTTGATGTTGCGTGCAACATAATCCCCGCCAATAATATCAAGAATGATATCAGCACCGCCTGCCTCGCGCAGAATGGGAACAAAGTCATCCTGTTTGAAATTGATGGCTTGTTTCGCGCCAAGCGCTCCGCAATAGGCGCAGGCTTCATCTGAATCAGCAGTCGCGAAAACCTGCAATCCCATCGCCGTGCCAAGCTGAATTGCTGTCGAGCCAATGCCGCCAGCACCGCCATGAACAAGAAAAATACCATCTTGTTTGATTTGCTGCTGAAAGAACACATTGCTCCAGACGGTGAAATAAGTCTCGGGAAGGCCAGCGGCATCAATTTCAGACACGCCTTCCGGAATTGGCAAGCAATGGCTTGCCGTTACCGCAACATATTCAGCATAGCCGCCGCCATTGGTTAAGGCGCAAACATGGTCGCCGACCGCCCATTGCGTTTGCGCCGCGCCGACGGCGACGATTTCGCCCGATACTTCAAGACCCAATAGGTCAGACGCGCCTTTTGGCGGTGGGTAATGGCCGCGGCGTTGCACAAGGTCAGGCCCATTCACTCCAGCGGCGGTAACCTTGATCAAAACCTCATCAGCACGCGGCTGCGGCACATCGCGTTTGCCACTGACAAGAACATCAGGGCCTCCAGCCTCGCGCATTTCGATGACGGTCATTTGCGTTGGTAGGGTCATGGTATGTCCTTTTTAAAGCGGGTTCTGATCGAAAAAATGAGGGTTGAAATTGCATTTTTCGATATGATTAGGGCTCTTGGCAGAGGCCTTATCCGGCTATGTGTTAGCGTAGCCAATATTATCCGTCAATTCATGGGATATGACGGTTTTTTTGTGTGATGCGTTGAACGGGTCACAACATGTCGCTTTTTGTATGAAAAAATTAGAAAATCAGCCATAAGATAAAACCTAAATCAATTGGTTGTTGTATATTTTATTTCTGGTATACCAAATAATCTATTTGACGACGCGGGCACGAAATGTGACACTTTTTTCGTAAATTTGGAGATACACGTGGATACTTTTGACGGCGATGTTGGGGTGTGGAAATCGGCTCCGGGAAAAGGGCGGAAAACCCCCAAAGGACGGCAGGTTGATGATGCTGCTTTGGCGGATGTTCGGGCGCTTCTGAGTGACCGGCCGCGGCGACGCGATTTACTGATCGAGTATTTGCACCTGATCCAGGATCATTATGGGCATCTTAGCGTGCAGCATCTCAATGCGCTTGCTGATGAAATGCGCATTGCGCAGACCGAAGTTTACGAAGTTGCCACCTTTTACGCGCATTTCGACGTTGTGAAGGATGGTGACGTGCGGCCACCGGCATTGACGATTCGTGTTTGTGACTCGCTGTCATGTGAATTGGCTGGAGCGCAGGCGTTGAAATCGGCGCTTGAAGATGGTCTCGATCCGGCCAAGGTACGGGTTTTACGCGCGCCGTGCATGGGGCGCTGTGACACGGCGCCAGCGCTAGAAATCGGCCATAATCATATTGATTTTGCAACGGTGGAAAAGGTTGACGCTGCGATCGAGGCAGATGACACGCATCCTCATATGACCGATTATCAGGATTTGGCGGCCTATCGGGCGACCGGCGGCTATGACAAACTTGAGTTACTTCGTGCTGATGGTGATTGGCAGGCGGTTCAGGAATTGGTTAATCAAAGCGGCCTTCGGGGGCTTGGTGGGGCAGGATTTCCGTCAGGCAAAAAATGGGGCTTCGTTCGAGCTGCCGAAGGGCCACGCTATCTTGCCGTGAATGGTGATGAGGGCGAGCCGGGTACATTCAAAGACCGTTACTATCTTGAGCGGACGCCGCATTTTTTCCTTGAGGGCATGTTGATTGCGGCATGGGCGGTTGAGGCCGATGCCTGTTTTATCTATATGCGTGACGAATATCCGGTTGTGCTGAAAATTCTGGCTGATGAAATCACAAGGCTTGAAGATGCCGGTTTGGTGGCAAAGGGATATATTGATTTGCGCCGTGGTGCCGGTGCCTATATCTGCGGTGAAGAAAGCGCAATGATCGAATCTATTGAAGGCAAACGCGGATTGCCGCGTCACCGTCCGCCCTATGTCGCGCAGGTAGGTATCTTTAATCGGCCAACATTGGTGCATAATATCGAAACGCTACATTGGATTGCCCGCATTTGCCGTGAAGGGCCAGAGGTGCTGTCTTCGGTTGAAAAGAACGGGCGGACAGGCCTTCGCAGCTATTCAGTATCGGGCCGTGTGGCAAATCCGGGTGTGCATCTCTTGCCAGCCGGTTCAACCATTACCGATATTATCGAGGCGGCGGGCGGCATGGCCGAAGGTCATGTTTTTAAGGCCTACCAACCCGGTGGGCCATCATCTGGCCTGTTGCCTGCCAGCGTGAATGACGTTCCACTTGATTTTGATACATTGCAACCGCTTGGCACCTTTATTGGATCGGCCGCGGTGGTGGTGCTGTCGGATCAAGATAGGGTGCGTGACGCGGCGCTGAATATGCTTCGCTTTTTCGAAGATGAAAGCTGTGGCCAATGCACGCCATGCCGTGCCGGTTGCAGCAAGGCGGTTCAGTTGATGCAAGCCGATAAATGGGATCAGCCTTTGTTGCAAGATCTGTGTGATGTGATGCAGGACGCCTCTATCTGCGGGCTGGGACAAGCTGCCCCGAACCCTATTCGTTTGACGATGAAACATTTCTCTGAAGAAGTTAGCTGAGGCCCCCATGCTAGATTCAACGCCACAAAAAACCGCAACCATTAAACTGGATGGCAAGGATATTTCTGTGCCAGAAGGCACGACCATTTGGGAAGCGGCACAAGCCCAAGGAACCTTGATTCCACATTTGTGTCACAAGCCCGAGCCTGGTTATCGCTCGGATGGCAATTGCCGTGCCTGTATGGTCGAAATCGAGGGTGAGCGCGTTTTGGCCGCTTCTTGTATCCGGCCAGTGCAAGATGGCATGGTGGTGAATACTGCAAGCGAACGTGCCGAGAAATCACGCGCGCTTGTAGTCGAATTGCTTGCCGCAGATCAGCCGGATCAGCCGCATGATGCGTCATCACATTTTTTGGATATGGCTGCATTGAATGGCGTGTCAGAAAGCCGTTTTCCGGCGCGTGACGCCTGTCATGTTCCGTTGCTTGACGATAGTCACGTGGCGATGAGTGTGAATCTGGACGCCTGTATCCATTGTAATCTTTGCGTTCGCGCTTGTCGTGAAGTGCAGGTGAATGATGTGATTGGCATGGCCGGACGCGGTCTTGATGCGCAGATTGTTTTTGATATGAATGATCCGATGGGTCAATCAACCTGTGTTGCTTGTGGAGAATGTGTTCAGGCTTGCCCAACGGGCGCTTTGATGCCAGCAAGCGTTCTTGATAATGCTCAGCATGGCGATAGCAAAGATTTTGATCGTGAAGTTCAGTCGGTTTGCCCTTACTGCGGGGTTGGTTGCCAGCTGTCCTTCAAAATCAAGGATGATGAAATCAAATATGTCGAAGGCGTGAATGGCCCAGCTAATGAAAACCGGCTTTGTGTGAAGGGGCGGTTTGGTTTTGATTATGTTCATCACGATCACCGCCTGAC
>CAJYBL010000043.1 GCA_913064995.1 uncultured Alphaproteobacteria bacterium | reverse complement strand
AATGCGGCGCGGCCAACGAAATCATCCTTATTGAAATTCACCCAGCGACCAAGACCCGAATCAAACATCGTATAGTCAGACGTCAAATCTGATTTCCATGAACGATAGCCTTTTTCCAATCGCATTGAATCAAGGGCAAGCATCCCAAAGGGACGCAATTGATGCGCGGCACCAGCCGCCATAACCGCATCATAAACCGCAACAACATCATCCATCGGGCAGTGAATTTCAAATCCGGCTTCGCCTGCAAAAGACACCCGAATGACATTTGCCTGACAACCAGCAAGATCAATCTTGCGGTGGCTAAGCCACGCAAAATCATCATGCGTCATTGATTGCCCCGTCATATCGGCCAGAATTGCCGGTGCTTTTGGCCCGGTCACAAGCAAGGTTGCCAAATTGCGCGTAACGTCATTTATCGTTATCGACCCACCGGCTGGCAGGCTTGCCATCAACAAATCACGATCATGCCAATAGGCACCCGCACCAGTCATCAGCAAAAAGTCATTTTCGGCAAGACGTGTCACCGTCATCTCGGTCAGAATCTTGCCTTTTGGCGAGGCGAAATATGCCAACCCGATACGCCCAACACGCGGCATATTGCCGGTAATTTGCGTGGTCAGCCATTCATCGGCACCATCGCCAGTAACATGGAATCTCGAAAATCCAGTTAGTTCGAGAATGCCAGCATGTGACGCAACATGATGACATTCATTGCCAACCGCATCAAACCAATGTTGGCGATCATAACTATCCGCCGGACGGCGATCCACCTCATTTGTCGGAAACCAGTCAGCGCGTTCCCAGCCGCCATAGCTGCCAAATTCGGCACCCGCTGCCGCCAACCGATCATAAAGCGGCGAATATTTTGATTTGCGACCAGCTGGCCACTGAATTTGCGGAAAATGCATCGCATATTCATGGCTGTATGTTTCAATGGCTTTCGCAGCAGTATAGGCGGTATCAACATGATCGGTAAAGCGGCGCGGATCAACAGCCCAACTGTCACTTTCCGTCTCGCCTTCAATGATAATTTCCGCCAGCAGCTTGCCAGCACCACCCGCCTGAACAATACCGAAGGTAAAGACACAAGCCTCAAATGCATTTGGCACGCTTGGCATCGGCCCAATCAATGGCAATCCATCGGGCGTATAGGGAATAGGTCCATTGACCACCCGCGTGATTCCGGCCGTGCCAAGAATCGGTACGCGTGCGCAGGCATCTTCAATGTACCATTCCAGCCGTTCCAGATCGTCATTATATAGCTGGAACGAAAAATCATCTGGCATCGGATCATCAGAAGACAGCCAATGCGCTCGACAGTTTTTCTCATAAGGGCCGAGAAGCAATCCATCTTTTTCCTGACGCAAATAATAAGAGCTATCAGGGTCACGCAGCAGCGGCAGCTTTTCATCGCGCGCGGTCAATTCGGCGATTGGCTCGGTAATCAAATATTGATGCGCCAATGACACGCACGGCACATCACGACCAAACATCTTGCCAAGCTCACCAGCCCGATAGCCAGCCGCGTTCACCACATATTCAGCCCTGATTTCACCATTTGGCGTGGTGATTTTCCATTCATCGCCAAGCCATTCAACCGCCGTCACCGGACAAAAACGAATAATCTTTGCCCCAAGATCGCGCGCACCTTTGGCCAAGGCCTGGGTCAATTGCGCCGGATCAATATCGCCATCTAGCCGGTCAAACTGACCACCATAAAGATCATGCGTTTCCAGAAATGGATAGATTGCCTGCATGTCACTATTTGACACTTCTTCAAATTCAACACCCATATGGCGCCCCATTGCCTGCACGTGCCTGAATTCTTCCATACGCTGGCGGCTATGCGCCAAACGGATCGCGCCGGTCACGTGATAATTCATCGGATAATCGACAAGATCACCAAGCTTGCGATATAGCTCGGTTGAATAGGACTGAATTTTCATCATCGTCCATGACCCAACAAAATTAGGGCAATTGCCAGCCGCATGCCATGTTGATCCTGATGTCAGCTCGTTCTTTTCCAACAAAACACAATCAGTCCATCCCATTTCGGCAAGGTGATATAAAACCGAACAGCCAACAGCCCCGCCGCCAATCACCACCACACGCGCCGATGTGGGCAATTTGGCCGATGGCTCTAAGCCAGTGTCATTTTCAGCAACTGTTTGATTTGTCATACCAAGATCTCTTTTCTAAGGTTCAACCAAATTTCTGGTCTGCTTTTTTCATTTTGGCCGCAGTGTTAATAAACCGGCGGTGCAATCACCCATATCACAACTGCATTGGTCCTGCCCTCGTTAATCCAGGTGATTTCTTCACCGGCAAAATGGAAACTATCCCCTGGGTAAAGTTCGAAACGAACCCCATCAATGAACAGTACCAGACTGCCTTCAAGAATATAGCCTGCCTCTTCGGTTGGGCGCACAAAAGGCTCGGGACATGCTGCTCCCGGTGCAAAAACCGAATGCACAATTTCAAACGCACCACCCAAATCAGGCGATAACAGGCTTTCCGCCAACCCCTTTGGGGCGTCACTCATGATGCGCCGCGATCCAGCACGGACAATATAGGCGGCCTCATCACTGACAGCGGCATCGGTAAAGAAAAAGCTGACCGGCAGCGAAAATAAACCGGCAATTTTACGAATATCGTCAAGCGCGGGCTCAGACACATTGCGCTCAACCTGCGACAGCCAGCCAACCGAACGGTCAAGCTGTTCAGCAAGGTCGTTTAAGGTCCAGTTGCGCGACCGGCGCAATGCCCGAATATCACTGCCAATCTTACCGCTTGACCGTAACGGCGCTTTTTGCAGCGTCTTTTGCCGCAGTGCCGCCTTGTCAGTGTTTTTCAGATCAATCAGCATCATTCCCCCACTTCTTCCGTAAATACCTTGAACAGAGAAAATGAAAATTTCAATGATTTTTTCATCACTATATAATTATTTCCAATTTTTTCACCAAAAAGGCAAAACACCGCCGAAGGCCAGCACAAGCTAGCCGGTTTTTGATGGCCACCGGGCAACAGGCGGTGGGCGCTGTCACACGGCTTTTATGTTTTGAAAAATTTGCTGATGTCAAACCGGCAAAATGGCTGTTATCTGGCGGTTATTTAACGATCCGTTGGCTTATCGGCCGAATCTTGATCGGCGATAAACATATCCTGTCCGGTTGCACCGGTCATCCAGATAAGCGCGATAAAGGCACCTTTGGCGCGGGGTAAAACAAAATAGACCCCGACAAGTGTTACCAGCGCCAGAATGAGAATGGCAAGCCATGGCGAAATGGTTGCATCGCGGCCAAGCAAAATCATCAGCGGCACAACCGCATGACCAACAACCAAAAGCGTTAACCAAGCTGGGCCATCATCGGCGCTAATATGGCGAAAATCTTCACCGCAATGCGAACAGCAAGGTTCTGGCTTTAAATAGCCGGCCAAAAGCGGCCCAACACCACATTGCGGGCATTGTTTCAAAATCCCGCGCCACAAAAGTGCAAAGGAGAATTGACGCACTGCTGCGGCCGGGTTGGCGTTAAGATTGCCGCCGGTTCCATAAAGGCTGCGTGATGCTGGTAGTTTTGTTGGTTTCATGCTTTGTTATGTAACATGCAGATTTGAAAAATGAAATGCTACAGACTCGCACTCCCCGCAAAGGGGCATGAATGCCGCGCAATTCGTGATAAGACCATATGCCAATAATGCCCGTAAGCCAATCGTGAAAGAGACCAAAGATGAGCCGTTTTTTTGAGGAGTTGGATTATCAGCCAACCGCCATTGGCCCGATTTCCTTGCGCCGTCGCCGCGAATTGCGGCTTGATGTTGATGTGTTGGAAATCCTTCTTGGTGACGAGCATCTGATGTCCGATCTTTTCACCACATCCGAGGTTGCGCTTGCCGAACATGGGCTTGGTGCCATTGCCGATAACAAGCCATTGTCGATAGTTGTTGGCGGACTTGGCATGGGCTTTACCGCCGATACCGCATTAAACGACCCACGCATCGAAAGCCTTATCGTTGTCGAAAAGCTGGCACCGGTGATTGGCTGGCATGAAAGCGGGATGATCCCACTTGGCAAACGCCTGGTCGATGATCCAAAATGCAGGTTTGTCGAGGGTGATTTTTTCCAGATAGCGGCTGGCAAGGCCGGTTTTGATCCGGCTGAATCAGCGCGGAAATTTGACGCGATTTTGCTTGATATCGACCATGCACCTGACTTTCATCTTGCACCGGCGCATGCCGGGTTTTACCAGCCCGAAGGCTTGGTGCAATTGCAACAGCATCTAACTGATGGCGGCGTTTTTGCGCTATGGTCAAACAACCCGCCCGACGCGGCATTTACCGCAAGGCTACAAACGGTGTTTCGATCGGCAAACGCCGTTGATGTGCCGTTTTATAACCCGCTTCAAGATCGCGATTTCATCCAAAGCATCTATATTGCGCATCGCTAGATCATGCGATTTGTCCAGTTACGCACAATCAATGCAAAGCGTAACAGCCGGATCAACCGCCAAACGGCCAGCGGCAATCTTGTCATCACATTTCAGGCAATAACCATAATCACCCGATTTGACCCGCCTTAATGCCGCGGCCAATGCGGCAAGCCGGCTCTGGCGGCGTTCTTCGGTGGCAAGCTCCATTGATTGCTGTTGCATGGCATCCATGCGGGAAAGCCGCCCAACTGATTGTTGATCCAATGTAACTGGCGCACGGCTGTCTTTTGCCGTTTCACTTAATTGTTTCAATTGATCCATTTCATTGCGGATCATCATCACCAGATGATCAATATCTTTATGTTCGTCTGTCATTATCTGCTCTTTAAGTGAGTCACGCCTCTTGTCATGAAGGGTCCAACCGAAGCATAGTGATGGCGGTGTCCTTGCTATCAATCTTTCACCACATAAGCCAAAGGCCAGTCACATCATGTTTCATTCCCATATGAACAAATCTGTAATGTTTAAATATGTTTGGCAAGTGGCGCGGTATTATTTCGCTGGCAGGCTGATGCGCCTTTGCATCATTGCTCTTACAATGTTTGGCGGGCAAATAATCCCCGCAAGCGCAGCCCCATTGATCCAGAAAATTGGCGCGCCATTATCACATCCTTGGGGCATGGATTTTCTGGATGAGCGGCATTTATTTGTGACCGAACGCCGCGGCAATTTATATCTTGTCGATCTATTCACCGGCACAAGAAACAGCATTGGGAATTTACCAGCGATTACGGCAACCCAGCAAGGCGGCCTGCTTGATGTTGCGGTTCTTGTCAACCAAAATAGCAAAGGCAAAGATGATGCCGTTATCTATCTTTGTTACAGCCTCAAAATTGGCAGCCAAACCGTCACCGCCATTGACCGCGCCGGGTTTGACGGCACCAACCTGACCAACCGGCAAACAATTTTCCAAGCCAATAATCCGACAGCACGCGCCATCCATTATGGTTGCCGCCTTGTTCTTGATCAGGCCTATCTATATGCCAGCCTTGGTGATCGTGGTGATCGCCATGATGCACAAGACCCGTCACGTCATGCTGGGGCAATTATCCGGCTGTTTCATGATGGCAGTATCCCCGCGGATAATCCAAAACAGGCTGGGTGGGCACCTGAATTATTTTCCAAAGGCCATCGCAACCCGCAAGGCCTTGCCATCAATCCTGAAACCGGCGTCATTTGGGCGCATGAACATGGGCCACGCGGCGGTGACGAAATCAACATCATTCAGGCAGGACAGAATTATGGTTGGCCAAAAGTCAGCCATGGTGAAGAATATGGCGGCGGCAGCATTGGCAAAGGCACAAAGGCGCCTGGTCTGACCGATCCGGTATGGGTTTGGACGCCATCAATTGCGCCGTCAGGAATGGCGTTTTATCGCGGTGCCATGTTTCCCAATTTGAACGGGCATCTACTTGTTGGCTCGCTAAAATTCAAACGGCTTTATCTGGTGTTGTTGGAAAAGGGGCTGCCGGTTCAAGACGCAATCATGCTTGATGGTGCGATTGGGCGGGTTCGCGATGTTGCCATTGCCGCCGATGGCAGTGTTCTGCTGCTGAGCGATGAAGATGATGGCGGGCTTTATCGTATTGCCGAATCTGGTCAATAAACCGCATCAGCCGCATTGCCAGCGTGACCGGAAATAAGACGCTAAAACCGGTTAATCAGCCACCGCATCAAAAAGACGATTGAAACCAACGCCATTGAGGCGTAATCAGTCGAAATGACAAAAATGCATGATCTCACAACAGGCTCGCTTGCTGGACATTTTCTGCGGCTTGCCGTACCGGCTGCAATCGGCATGGTATTTTCAACGCTTTATAATGTTGTTGATGTGTTTTTCGCTGGCTTGATCAGCACCGATGCACAGGCTGGCCTCGCCATCTCCTTTCAGGCCTTTTTTGTTTTTGTCACAATTGGCTTTGGCCTTGGCTCGGCAATGACCGCGCTTGTCGGTAATGCCATTGGCGCAAAAGACACCGCCGAAGCCAGCAAGACTGCGATGCAGGGCATTGGTTTTGCAATTGTGGCGTCGGCTTTGTTGATTATGATTGCGCTATTTCTTGGCCCGCATCTGTTGGCATTTATTTCGACCGAAGGTGCCTATCGCGACGCTGGCACGGCCTATTTTACCATTCTGCTTTTCAGCCTTCCCAGCTTTATCATGGGATATGGGTTAAACGGGCTGTTGCAGGCGCGTGGCGATACGGTTTCAATGCAATATGCGCTCATCGGCGCCTTTTTTGCCAATATCGGGCTGAACCCGCTGATGATGTTTGGCATTCCCGGAATATGGGACGGGATGGGGTTTGACGGCATTGCCGCCGCCACCGTGATTAGCCAGACCGGCGTTATGGTCTTTATCGGCTTTCGGCTTGCCAGATCATCGCTCATCGATCAGAAAAAATTTGTCGATATTCTTCCCGATTTGACCGTTTACCGGCAAATTCTGGCACAACTTTTACCAACAACATTTACCATGCTTGTGATGTTTTCAGCTGGCTTTATCGTGCAATTCTATTTGAAAACATTCGGCACATCTGCGGTTGCCGCCTACGGCGTTGCGCTTCGGGTTGAACAATTGTTTCTATTGCCCGTATTTGGCCTGACAGGTGCATTATTGCCGATTGCCGCACAGAATTTTGGCGCTGGCAAAAAAGAGCGCGTTCGCATTGCATTATTCACCTGCTGGAAATTTGGCTGGTTATTTATGTTTGGGGCCTGCCCAATCCTGTATTTTGCCGCGCCTTTTTTGATGCGTACCTTTACCCCTGATCCAGATGTAATCGAAATTGGCGTCAGCTATCTTCGGGTTGATGGCTTTATTCTGCCAATCTATATGATGCTTTTTGCCATTAATTCTTTTTTACAGGCGTTGAAAAAACCAATCTGGACATTGCTTATCGGCATTTATCGCCAAGCGTTTGGTGTGGCGTTTTTCAGCTATATCTTTGTTTATATCTGGGGGTTTGGCGTGATTGGCGTTTGGTTTGGGATTGCCACCAGTGTTCTATCTGGCCTGATTTTATCCTTGATCCTTGCCCATCATGCGGCAAAACCGCTGATTGGCGGAATCTTCACCAGCAAGCATATGGCTGAAAAAACCGGCTAGCTTTGGCTTTCTGGCCTTTCTTTATTATTGGCATGATCGGTGGCATGATCATTGGAATGGTCAAAAGCCATTTCTTGCATCATCACCGCAAGCTCATCAGTCGTATCAACATCGCGCAAAATTGCCGAATCATCACATGGCACGAGGTTTTGCACGGCCTGATGATCATCAAGCAATTGCCGCCCGCCAGAATCTCCCGTCATGTCGGCAAGCTCGGGGAAAAACGCCTTTCCCCACAACACTGGATTGCCGCGCTTGCCACCGCTGGTCGGCAAGGTGATGCAACGGTGATGATCATCGCGATCAAGATGGTTTTGCACCAGCCTTTCCAGCAATTGCGCTGATAAAAGCGGCATATCACCAAGCGCGATCAACAGATCGGTTATGTCAGCATCCAACGCCGCAACCCCGACGCCAACCGAACTTGCCTGACCCTGCGCGTGATCTGGGTTAAACACCAGCTGCACCGGCAACCCATCCAAAGCCGAAGCCACCTTATCGGCCTCATGGCCAATCACAACGATTAGCGGTGAAAGACCAACGTCGACCAACGCTTCGGCAGCATGGCGGATCAGCGGTTTTCCAGCAATCGGCGCCAATAATTTATTGACCGTTCCCATGCGGCGCGATTGACCCGCAGCCAACAAAATACCTGCCATTTTATCTTTGGCATCTGGGCTGGTCGCAAGCGCACGCGGCATCGGACGCGAAGCGATTTCCATCAACAATCCGCCAGCCGCCATGTCAGCAAGCTCGCCGCGGCGAAGCGGTATATCGGCAAGCACCAATTGCAACACCCAATCAAGCCCATTTAATTTTGGCGACCGCGCACATCCCGGCATGCCAATCACATGATGATTCCCAAGATCATTGCCAAGCTTACCAACCATCAACAAATTGCCCGGATCAACAGCAAGGCCAAATTGATCAATTTCGCCACCAGCTAGCACCAGTGCTTGCGGCAATTCATCCTGTCGATCAATGATGGCCGAGCCGCCACAAACCAGAATGATTTCGGCACCAGCGGCAACGGCTTGGCGCATTTCGGCGGCAACCACCGTGCGGTCATGAGCGCAAATTCGGCTATCAACAAGCTGGCTTCCAAGCTGGGCAAGGCGCGCCTCGGTTACTTTTTGCGTGGCGCTGAACAACCGATCCTTTTGCCCTGCAAGACGCGTTTGAATAAGTCCGAAATTACACTGGCGAAGTGAGTGAAATGAAAATGCTGTCCGCTCAACAAACAGATTTTCGACGGCAATGATTGATGACTCGGCAACAAAGAAGGGAATGATCTTCAATGTTGCCGCCATCTGGCTCTCATCAAGAAGCTGGTTATGCTGAACCAGCGCAAAAGTAATCGCCTCGTCAATTTCATTAAGCTGGCGGATCAGGACGCGATCATAGCGAATGATGCCGCGCTGCAGGGTACGGATATTGACCCGACCTGTTGCAGCGCGGGTGAACGCAACCGTTGCTGGCGACAGGGCGCGCGCCAAACGTTCGGCCGCCACATCTTCATGGATATCGCCATCTTCGGGCTTGGCGCAAATAAGCGACGTAACGCCATCTTTTTGCAATTGCGCCACCATCTCTGCCGTCAGGATTGTGCCTTTTTTCAGATTGATGCTGCTGCTTGTTTGGCGATGCGCCAGGACAAGTCCAAGGCAATCTGCCGTTGCAAAATCTGACAGCTTCACGACGTTGTCTTTCCGCGAAAGGCCGCCACCAATTCGGCTAGAACCGAAATGGCAATCTCGGCTGGTGTTTTCGCTCCAATATCTAATCCGGCAGGCCCTTTGATTTTGGCCACTACATCAGCATCAAACCCAGCCGCAGCAAGCCGTTCGAGACGCGCCGCATGGGTTCGCCTGCTGCCAAGACAGGCAATATGAAATAGCGGTTTTCCAAGAACAAGATGAAGCGCCGCATCGTCAATTTTTGGGTCATGCGTCAGGGCCACAAGCGCGGTTTCCTGATCAAGCGTCATTTCACCAAGAACGCGATCAGGCCAATCAAAAACAAGCTTTATGCCTGAAAACCGTTCCGCCGTGGCAAAGGTTCGCCGCGGATCAATGACGGTTACGTCAAACCCGCTTTGCGTTGCCATTGATGCCAGATGCTGACTGATATGAACTGCGCCAATGATAATGATTTGCGGCCGCGGTACCTGCATAAACCAGAATTCATCGTCAGCCAGCGCACTGGTTGCGGGTAATGACGCCGCATGTTGCGCTGGCCCGCCATTGACCGGAAGACAAAACCCAACCGGCAATCTTTGCGCCAAGGACTTGGCAGCATCAGCAAGAAGTGCCGGCGCAAAACCGGTATCAGATACCGCCATCACCAGCACCGAAATCTTGCCACCACATGACAAGCCGACTTCCCATGCGGTTGCATCAGCAACGCCAAAATCAAGCCGC
>CAJYBL010000042.1 GCA_913064995.1 uncultured Alphaproteobacteria bacterium | reverse complement strand
AACGATTTTGAGGAGTGGAGGGATTAATGATTAAGCAAGCGGAGTTTTTTAACTGAAGGGAACTTTAGAACATTGTTACCACTTGTACTTTTTATTCACTTACCCAGCGATGTGTTCTTAAAGTTTTGTTATATTAATATCTCAGCGTCTGTTGATGTATCGAGAGGGTAATTGCTATTGCTACAACACTAATCTCAGACTTAATTCACATAAGGGTTGTTTTTGAACGGATCATTTTGGTCATCGTCTTCGTCCTGATCCATCACCCACTCCACCTCAGGGCTCAAATTCACCGCAACGCCGGATGATGCATCAGGAATGGCAACAAACACACCTTGCGCTTCGGCTGGAACCGCGCTGCGCATGCTCATCCGGTAAAGGACAAACCCCGCCAATAAGAATAAAAAGCCAGCAATTGTTGGCATGAATCCGCGAGTGCCAACAAATTCGATTACGGATGCAGCAAGCGGTGAGCCAATCACTGCGCCGGCGCTATTTATCATCAAAAGACCTGACGACATGGCTACCATCTGGCTGGGTGGTAAGTAGTCGTTAGCGTGAGCTATAAAAAGCGAATAAAGTGAAAAGAGAAGCCCGCCAAAAACCAACATGAGTATAAAAAGCGAAATGAATTGATCAACGCCAAAAAAACCTGCGATGCTGATTGCAATGCCAGCGATCACGGCTACGCCAAAAATGACAATGCGACGGTCAAATCTATCAGAAAGTCGACCAATTGGATATTGAAGTGCCAGGGTGCCAAGAGTGATTGAGGCCATAAAATAGCCCACTTGGGTGTTATTCAACCCAATGCTGCGCCCGTAAACAGAGCCCATGCCAAACAACATTGAGACAGCGATCCCAACAAACACCATGCCAACAACTGCCAAAGGTGAAACCTGCACCAACCTGCGGAAGCTAATTCGATCTGGTGCTTCAAAGCTCGGTGCTGTGCCTGCTGTGACCAAAATGGGAACGACTGCAATTGAGACCATTATAGATGCTAATAAAAACAACCCAGAGCTGTCAGGTTGGCCAAGTGAAATCATCAATTGGCCAGCGGTCATACCACCAAGGTTGGTAATCATGTAAAGAGATAAAAGCTGGCCACGGGTTTCATTTGTGGCTTTTTCATTCAACCAGCTTTCACAAACGATATACATGCCAGCGAAACTAAAGCCGCTGGCAAAGCGCATGCTGGTCCAAATAGTTGGATCAAGAAATACCACGTGTACCAAAACTGCTGAAGAAGCGATGGCAGACATGGCGCCAAAAACGCGAACATGGCCGACGCGTGCAAGAATATGTGGAACAACGATGGAACCAACAAAAATGCCCGCAAAATAGCCCGACATTACTATACCGGTAGCTATATTGGTAAAGCCGGCTTCAGGTGCGCGGGTGCCCAGTAATACTACTTGCAGGCCACTGCCCGCAGAAATAAGTAACAGACCAAAAAATAAGGTCCATGTTGACATGATGGCCTTTAGCATGAGGCACACCTTTCAAGCGTAATATAACGTTGCTTCACTGTAATTGAACACATGGCAAAAACCTGCTCGCAGTAGCAGGGCACGGCATCACATGACCCGCTAACTGCACAAGGTTTGATATGTCTTGCAAGCCCCTAAAGTCTGTTCCAAAAACGTTGTTTGACAGTCGTTTTAACAACATTGTTGTCGCGTCATGCTGAAATGGGCCGATCGTTTGCCAGATATTGATTCAAAATGGCAGAGACAGTTCCTAATGTTGTTTCCAATAACAGGGTAAGTTGCTGTTCGTCTGCGAGATCCATACGGCCAAGCATAAATTTTTGCAATGGCGGTGGCAGTTGATCAGGGACCGAAGCGGCATTGCCAAAGGTCAGGCGCAGACATTGATGGATTTCGTTGAACAGTTGATCAGCATCTTGCAGTGCTTCGGCATGGTTGGCATTGATTTTACCGCTGGTTTTCAATTGTGCCAGAATGGCCGCTATTGATTGACCGGTTTGGTCAAAGAGATAGCCATGTTGAAGCCGCATGCCTTGCATCAAAAGATCAAGCTCGACAAGGCCACCATCACGCGCACGCAAATGCCATTTTGATTTGCCTTTGCGAACTTTCCGGATCCGCACCAACATGTTGCCAATGGCAGGCCCGATCAGGCTATGATCATGCGGTTGATTAACAATAGCGTGGATCGCTAGATGCAATCTTTCGGTTAAATCAGTATCACCGGCAATTGGCTGCGCTTTAGCAAGCGCTAACTTTTCCCAAATCCATGCATCACCCGCAAAATAGGTTTCCAGCCGATCAAGCGATGTGGCGATGGCGCCAGCTTCACCCTCGGGACGTAACCGCAAATCAACCGGATAAAGTACGCCTTCAGCGGTTGCAGTGCTAAGCCAACTGACCATCGTCTGGGCAAGGCGGGCAAAATAGGTTGACGCATTGATGGGGCGCTTGCCGTCAGATAGCGCCGCCTCAGGCGCGTCATAAACAAACAAAAGATCAAGATCGGAACTGACCGTCATTTGCCCAGTGCCAAGCCTGCCAAGCGCAAGGATCGTCACGCTGCCGTCAATCTGGCCATGGCGGCGGGTCATATCGGCGCGCGCCAGATCAAGGATCAGCCTAACCGTCGCTGTGGCAATTGCGCTTAGGCCGGTTGCAAGGGTTGTGCTGTCAATTGTCTGGCTCAGGGCTTGGATTTCAACCTGAAATTTCCACTCGCGTGCCTTGATTTTGACCTGGTCAAGCGCGTCCTCGATATTGCGCCCATCACAAATTTGGCGCAATTGCGCGGTCATCATATTTGCATCAGACAATGGTTTGAAAAAACTTTGATATAGCAATAGATCAAACAGCGTTGGATATTGGCGTAAATGATTGCCAAGCTGCGGCGATAGCAAAAGAATATCGCATAAAAGGCGGGTCAGATGCCGGTTATAATCAAGAAGTGAGAAAATCTGCACGCTTGCTGGCAGGCCTTCGATAAATTGCGCCAGCGCGGCAAATTTATCATCGGGCGCATCAGCGGCGGTAAAGGACATTAAAATTTCAGGCATTAACCGGTTTAACAGGGCGCGCGCCCGCTCACTTCGCGTTGCCGAAATGCGCCCTGCCATCCAGCCAGACAGCGTGTCAGCAATGATTTTTGGCCGTTCAAAACCATGATTGCCAAGCCATCCAACAAGCGCATCATAATCATCAAGCAGAATATCTTTCATACCATCTACCGGCGACATGGCGCTATCGGCGGGGTTTAGCAAATCATGCTTGGCGTTCGTGCCAACCTGATCAAGCAAATTGTTCAATTCATTGCAGAAATCAGCGGCGGTGTGATGTCCCATAAAATGCGCAAATTTTTCCAAATCTTCTTCGCCGCGCGGCAGGCTATGGGTTTGATTATCGGCGATCATTTGCAGCCTATGTTCGATCCGACGTAGCTGATGATAGGCGGTGCCAAGCGCGGCTGCTTGCTCATTGGTAATCCATTTGGCAGCGGCAAGCGCATCAAGCGCGGCAAGACTGTTGCGATGCCGCAGTTTTTTATGGCGTCCACCAGCCACAAGCTGTAACACATGCGTAAAAAACTCGATTTGCCGAATGCCATTTTTACCGGTTTTCAGGTTATAACCACGCCAGCCATTGCCCTGCGGTGGGCGGCGAAGCATGGTTTTCATATCTTCCATCACCGTGTAATCAAGCGTTTTACGCCAAATAAATGGCTGTATTTGATTAAGAAAGCTGTTTCCAAGCGTAAGATCACCTGCGATGGGTCGCGCCCGGATAAAAGCGGCGCGTTCCCATGTGCGGGCAATTGATTCATAATAGCTAATCGCTGCCGTCAGATCGATGCTCACCGCGGTTGCGCCCGGGTCAGGTCGAAGCCGCAAATCTACACGCCAGCCAATACCGTCACTTGTGGCGCTGCTAAGAAGGCGGATCAGATCACGCGTCATGGCGACAAAAAAGGGCTGAACAGCATCCCAATTGTCAAAAGGGGCGTGTTGCGTGTCATGAAGCATGATCAAATCAATATCGGATGAGAAATTAAGTTCGCCAGCTCCTAATTTGCCAAGCGCCAAAACGGTCCAGCCACATCCGGATAAATCGGCATCAAAACTCTTGATCTTGCCGCGTTGCGCGGTTTGGCGGAAAAGATATTGGATCGTTGCCGACAAGACGGTTTGTGCCGCCTCGCTTAGCCATTCCATTTGCTGTTGCATGTCTTCGCGTCCAGCAAGATCGGATAGCGCCACCATAAGCGCGGTTCTTCCACGCCAGATGCGGATTGCCCGTAAAGCGGCTTTCTCGTCGCCAGCCGATTGCATTGACGTGATAAAATGGGTTTTTGCAACATTGATCTGGTTCGCCGCTTGGCCGTTCAGGCAAGGGCCGACATCTTCGCCATGGCGCAAAGCAAGCCTCTGGAGATATTGACTTGTCACCAGCATTGCCGCCAGATCATCTAATCCATAGCCGCTTTGAGAAAGTGTGCGGTCTGGCCATTTCTGCGTGAATGTCGCGGTAAAATCATTACGAACCGCCTGATTGGCTGGGTCAGTGATTGGCAAATTCGGGTAAATTCGGTCAAAATAGCTCGGGTTTGTCATAATGGTCAGTCTATCCGAAATGGTCAGCACGGCTAGCCCAAATCATCACGGTAAAAAAGCCCTTTTTGCAATGCCAAATTGGCGCGGTTTCAACCAATGTAACAAGCGGCAGAAAACCAGCTTTGTGAATTGGCAGTTGTAAAATCTGGCAAGTTTGGCGATAAGCAGGCATGGCAGATCAATCAGGTAACGGTAAAGCGGGTAAAAAAGGCCCATCGGGGCGCAGCTATCGCAATGCGACAGGCTTGACGCGCCAGCCCAAAAAGATGCGCGGACGCAAAGTCTCGTCGCAGCGTTGGTTGACGCGCCAGCTGAATGATCCCTTTGTGGCTGAGGCCAAATCGCGCGGCTTTCGGTCGCGTGCAGCGTTAAAGTTGGAACAAATGGATGATCGCTATCATCTTTTGCAGCCGGGCATGGCCATTGTTGATCTTGGCTGTGCGCCTGGTGGCTGGTTGCAGGTGTCGTCAATCCGCACCAAGCTTGGCCATAGCAAGGCGCGGCTTGTCGGTATTGATCTACTAGATACCGAAGGCGTTGTTGGCGCCGATATTTTTACCGGCGATATGACCGATCCCGAAATGTTGGAAAAAGTGCGGCTTGCCACTGGCGGGACAGTAGATGGTGTTTTGAGCGATATGGCGGCAGATACAACCGGTCATCGCGCAACCGACCATTTGCGAACAACAGCTTTGCTTGAGGCAGCGTTAGATTTTTCCATTGATGTGTTAAATAAAAATGGGTTTTTTCTGGCGAAATGTTTTCGCGGGGGTGCCGAAAGAAGCTTGCTTGATGTGATGCAGCGTAATTTCAAGACGGTTCGGCATGTCAAGCCAGCCGCCAGTCGCGCTGAGTCGGTCGAAAGCTATGTTCTTGCCACGGGCTTTCATGGCAGTGGGCGCGCCGAGGATATTGCTTCTGATATCGCAGCGGGAAGGCGTGATGCTGACGGTGCATTAATCATTTAATAATGTGCGGTTTTGCACTATCAATATGCGGTCGCTTTGCGTATAGTTCCGTGCCACCGGATGAACGGAAGGCACTCTATGAAAATTCGTGACGCTTTTACCTTTGACGATGTGCTTTTAGAGCCTGCGCGCTCGGCTGTTTTGCCAGCCAATACGGATATCAGCACGCGTTTGACCCAAAAAATCAATCTTCATGTTCCGCTTATGTCGGCGGCAATGGATACGGTTACTGAGCATAGGCTGGCCATTGCCATGGCGCAGGCTGGCGGTATTGGCGTTGTGCATAAGAATTTCACCATCGAAGAACAGGCGCTTGAAATTGCCATGGTGAAAAAATTCGAAGCCGGTATGGTTGTTAATCCGCTGACCATCGCGCCGAAGCAGCCGCTTCGTGAAGCGCTTGAAATGATGGAACAGAACCGCATTAGCGGCATTCCGGTGGTTGAAGGCAATCAGCGGCTTGTTGGCATTTTAACCAATCGCGATGTGCGGTTTGCCACTGATCCGGGCCAAAGTGTTGCCGATCTGATGACCCGCAATGTTGTAACGGTTCGTGATGGCACCGCGCCTGATGAAGCGCGACGGTTGCTGCATGAGCATCGCATTGAAAAGCTGGTCGTTGTTGATGATTCTGGTGCTTGTATCGGATTGATTACGGTCAAGGATATGGAAAAGGCGCAAAATCACCCGCTGGCGTCAAAAGATGATCTTGGGCGGCTTTTGGTGGCGGCAGCAACCGGGGCAGGGCCAGACGGCATTCGCCGCGCCGAGGCCTTGATCGCGGCTGGTGCTGATGTGATTGTTGTTGATACGGCGCATGGCCATTCCGAAGGTGTTTTAGAGTCAGTCACTGCGGTTCGAAAGCTTGCCAATCATGTGCAGATCATTGGCGGCAATGTTGCCACGTCAGATGGTGCCAAAGCATTGATCGATTCTGGCGCTGATGCTGTCAAGGTGGGGATTGGCCCCGGATCAATCTGCACCACGCGCATGGTTGCCGGTGTTGGTGTGCCGCAATTGACCGCAATCATGGATGCTGCTGATGAGTGTCACAAACAAAACATTCCAGTGATCGCCGATGGCGGCATCAAATATTCAGGTGACCTTGCCAAGGCGATTGCCGCTGGTGGGGATGTGGCGATGATCGGTTCATTGCTTGCCGGAACCGATGAAACCCCAGGTGAGGTGTATCTTTACCAGGGACGTTCCTATAAGGCCTATCGTGGTATGGGATCAACCGGTGCAATGGCACGTGGGTCGGCTGACCGCTATTTTCAGGCTGAAATTTCACAGCCGCTAAAGCTCGTTCCCGAAGGTATTGAAGGTCAGGTTCCCTATAAGGGGCCAGTGGAAAATGTTTTGCATCAACTGCTTGGCGGTTTGCGGGCAGCAATGGGGTATACCGGCAATGAATCAATTGCCAAATTACAGGCCAATGCCAAATTCTTGCGGATTACTGGTGCTGGATTGGCGGAGTCGCATGTGCATGATGTCACGATCACGCGTGAGGCTCCAAATTACCGACCTGGCATGTAGGTTCAATACGGCGCTGACCGATCGGGTTGGCTGTTTTGTTTTGTTACTTCGTTTGCGGCCTACGATGGGCCAGATGTGGAAAAACTCATCATGACGCCAGCTGCTAGAATTGCTGCCGTGATTGAAATCCTTGCCGATATGCAGGCGGCTAGCGAGGCTGGAACCTTGCTTGGCAGGCAGGCAGGGCAATGGCTTCGGGCTGGATTGCAGCGTCGTCGTTACGCTGGATCAGGTGACCGCGCGGCGGTTGGTGATCTGTTCTGGAAAATTCAACGTGGACGGGCGAGGCTTGGATGGCATTTGGCATCTATTGGTGCGTCAGCAAATCCGCGCAATATCACGCTTGCAGCATTGGTGTTAATGGAACAGAAATCGGCTGTTCTGCCCCAATTATTTTCTGCCGAAATTGCGCATGCACCAGCACCGCTTGATGATCGCGAAGTGGCGCTCGTTGCCATGCTTGAAACACGTGATTTTACCGATCCTGCTATGCCTGAGCATATTGCGCTTGAATGGCCTGAATGGTTGATGGCTGATGCCAAGGCTTGTCTTGGTGATGGGCTGGCGCGTGAATTGGCGGCATTGATGACCGAAGCGCCAACCGATGTGCGGATTAACCCGCTAAAACAGCCCGATCGCCGCCGCCTTCGTGATCAGCTTGCCGGTCGTGGTATCAAAGGGCATCCAACGCGCCTGTCGCCGCTTGGTGTTCGGCTAGAAAAGCGCAAAAGGCTTGAAGATTTGCAAGAATGGAAAGCCGGTCTTTTTGATGTTCAGGATGAAGGCTCACAGCTTGCGGCGCTGCTTTGCGATGCGCGGCCGGGGATGCAGGTTGCCGATATCTGCGCTGGTGCTGGTGGTAAATCGCTTGTAATGGCCGCAAAAATGAAAAATAAGGGCCGGATTCTGGCGCTTGATCCAAATGCCGAACGGCTGGAGAAAAGTGGCGAGAGACTGCGCCGCGCTGCCATTCATAATGTCGAGCGCAAGCTGGTTGCCGAAAAATGGTCAAACCGCACATGGCGCGGTAAATTCGACCGTGTTGTTGTCGATGCTCCCTGTTCGGGGTCGGGCACATGGCGCCGTCAGGTTGATGCCAGATGGCAGCTTACGCCAGAAAAACTGGACAAGATCAAAGACACACAGGTAATTTTGCTGGAAAAAGCGCGGGCGATGGTAGTTCCAGGCGGGCGCATTATCTATATTACCTGTTCGGTTCTTGCCAGCGAAGGCGCTGATCTGATCAAACAATTTTTGGCCAATGCACCAGAAATTGAACTTGCCGATATCACCGATATCTGGGGTGATACGATTGGCAAGATTGGAGGTGGCGCTTGCCCACCAACCAATGATGGGCTGTTGCAGCTTTTGCCCGGGCGTGATGGCACAGACGGATTTTTCATTGCGGTTCTTCAGGCAAGATTGCGTTAACAGCAATCTAATATAATGATCGAATAGGGTCGTATCATGCGGCTGGTGGTAAAGGAATAAAAAATGTCTGATTCAATTCTAATTATTGATTTTGGCTCGCAGGTTACGCAATTGATTGCCCGCCGCCTTCGTGAAGCTGGTGTCTATACCGAGATTCTGCCTTGCACCACCGACGTTGAAAAAATCAGCACCGCCGCACCAAATGGCATCATTTTATCGGGTGGGCCAAATTCGGTTGCGCTTGCTGATACACCGCGCGCGCCGCAAATTGTTTTTGATCTTGGCGTTCCGGTTCTTGGCATTTGCTATGGCCAGCAAACCATGTGCGCCCAGCTTGGGGGCCGGGTTGAACCGGGAACAAGCCGCGAATTTGGGCGGGCTGCACTTGATATTGCCGCGCCCTGTTCGCTGTTTGAGGGGTTTTGGCAGGTTGGTGGCCAGCATACGGTGTGGATGAGCCATGGTGATCATGTTGCCAAACTGCCTGATGGATTTAGCGTTGTTGCCACATCAGCCGGCGCGCCTTTTGCCGCCGTGGCCGATGAATCGCGGCACTATTACGGCGTGCAGTTTCACCCCGAGGTTGTCCATACCCAAAATGGTGCCAATTTATTGGCACGATTTGCGCTTAGTATTTGTGGCTGTACTGGCAGCTGGTCAATGTCGGCCTATCGCAGCCGTGCCATTGCCGCAATCCGTCAGCAGGTTGGCGATGCGCAGGTGATTTGTGGCCTGTCTGGCGGGGTTGACTCATCGGTTGCGGCGGTGTTGATCCATGAGGCGATTGGCGCACAATTGACTTGTGTTTTTGTCGATCATGGTCTTCTTCGCGCCGGTGAGGCCGAAGAGGTGGTTCGGTTGTTTGGCGATCATTACAACATTCCCCTTATCCATAAAGACGCCTCCGGTTTGTTTCTGGGTCGTTTGCGAGGGGTCAGCGATCCAGAAGAAAAGCGCAAAATCATTGGTGCCAGCTTTATCGAAGTTTTTGACGGCGAAGCCAGCAAGATCAAAGATGTACGGTTTTTGGCGCAAGGCACGCTCTATCCGGATGTGATCGAAAGCATTTCAGCCGCTGGTGGCAACGCTGTGACCATTAAATCGCATCATAATGTTGGCGGTTTGCCTGATGATATGGCACTTGATCTTGTCGAGCCGCTTCGCGAGCTATTTAAGGACGAGGTGCGCGAACTTGGCCGCGAACTTGGTCTTCCCGAAAGCCTTGTTGGACGCCACCCGTTTCCAGGACCGGGGCTTGCCATTCGCATTCCGGGCGATATCACGGTTGAAAAGCTCGACATTCTGCGGGCGGCTGATGCGGTATATCTTGATGAAATTCGTAAAGCCGGTCTTTATGATGATATCTGGCAGGCCTTTGCCGTTTTATTGCCAGTCAAAACCGTTGGTGTGATGGGCGATGCGCGTTCATATGAATATGTTTGTGCGCTTCGGGCGGTGACCTCCAGCGATGGGATGACCGCTGATAGCTACGCGTTTAGCCATGCGTTTTTAAGCCGCGCGGCAACCCGCATTGTTAATGAAGTGCGGGGGGTGAACCGCGTTGTCTATGACGTGACATCAAAACCCCCGGGTACCATTGAATGGGAATAGTTATTTTAGTGTAAGTAATTG
>CAJYBL010000041.1 GCA_913064995.1 uncultured Alphaproteobacteria bacterium | reverse complement strand
GATGAACAAGAGGTTGCGTTGTCGAAACATTTTGAACGGGCAATTTTGCTAGCCGCATCATCAAGATCGGCGGTTTCGTCAATGATTGTCACAACATTGCCCATGCCAACCCCAAGCGCGGGCGTGCCTGATGAATAGGCAGAACGGACATTGCTTTGCGAACCGGTGACAACCAGCATATCGACGCCTTGCATCAGCCGAGCGGTTTTTTCCTTTGATGGCGGATTCGGCACCATCTGCACAAGATCATGGTCAAGACCGATTCGGTCAAACTCGGCATAGACATATTCGAGCAATTTGGCTAAAGGCGCGGCACCCTTTGGTGATGGCGCCAGAATGATAGCATTGCCGGTTTTCAAAGCATTGACGACATTATTGATTGGTGTTGCCAACGGGTTGGTTGACGGCACGATCGCCGCAACAACACCTTTTGGCCGCAGAAATTCGCTGACCCCTGATTCGGCATCATCATCGATCAGGCCAAAGCTGGTTATGCCGTGGATGTCACGAAGCAGGCCAAGCGTTTTCCGGTGGTTTTTGGTGATTTTATCAGCAATTTTGCCAAGGCCAGTTTCAGAAACGGCAAAGGCGGCAAGCTCGGCATTGCGGCTAGGTTCCATTAGTGCCCATGCGGCGGCTTCGGCGGCACGGTCAAACCGTTCCTGACTTCCGCTGGCTTCATATGTTTGCTGGGCTTTTCGAGCCCGTGCGACCATGGCATCAATATCGGCCGTTACGTCGGTCATCTTTATACTCCCACCGCAAAAAAGATTGGTTGCAATTAGCCTTTTGGCCATTTGATTGTCAATCACTCTGCCCGAAGAATTTATCAAATTTTACGATATTGCCGGGGCAACAGCCTGTTCATTTGTTCATCATTAATCGTCTTTGGTGATGGGCAGGCTGGCAGTTTTCCAGGCGGTAAAGCCGCCTTCCATATCGCGGATATTAGTGAATCCCATATCTTGCAGGGTTTTGGCAGCAAGTGCCGACCGCCAACTGCTGGCGCAAAACAAAATAAGTTCGCTTTTGGTCGCAAAAACCTCCTTGTGATAGGGGCTGTCGGGATCAGCCCAAAATTCTAGCATGCCGCGCGGTGCGTGAAACGCGCCCTCAATGCAGCCATCGCGCTGTAACTCACGAATATCACGGATATCAATTAAAATGGCATCGCCTGCCTGTTGCCGGTCATGGGCGTTTGCTGGATTGATGCTGTTGGTTTGCTCTTTTGCCTCGGCAACAAGCGTTTTTACGGTTTTGGTAACGGGCATTTCGTCTCTTCTTTGGTTATGGTTAGATTGAGGTCGGATTTGGGCGGTCAGATTTATGCCAATCAGCCAGAATAAGGGTGGGTTTAATCAATTCCTTTAAATCACGACGAACGCCAATCCAGCGAAGATGAATCGAATTGCGGACAATTTCTTCATCATTACCTTTCAGTTCATCGGCAATTGGCGCCCACCGAAAAACCGCATCCGAACTCGATTGAAAGGCTGCTGGCCCATCGGCGATCGCATCCCAATTGGCAAAGGTGGCGCGTTGTTTGCCGGTATCCCCCATCGCGGCAAAATCCTTTGGACTAATATCGTCTTGATCGTAATCCAGCAAAATGCCATCCAGCATTTCAATGGCAAGCTCCTGCGCTGCCTTGTCGTTTAATCCACCGTCGCGCTTGAGCTGGGCAATGGCAAATAGACCAAGATCGCAAATGGCTGCACCATAGACATGCCAGCGAGCAATGCGCAAAGAAGTTAAAAAATCGTCATTTTGGAATAATTTTGGAAATTGGGTGCCCGCGCGCGCTTTGACATAGGTGTAAAGCGTCACCTGCGATACAAACGCGGCGCGGCTGTCAATGAAATCGTACAGCTGTTGGCGTGTTGTAAGAGGCGGATCCTTGATGAATCCGATAGTGCGCAAAACTGATCTAATGGTTGCTTTCATTGGGCTTTAAAACGCTCATGTTAAAATTGGTTGCCATTTACCTTTTATTCACTAACATCTAGCCCGCGTATTGTCGTGAGCACAATAATAATAAACCGCGACAACTTTAAGATTCTTTTTTGGCGTTAGATTTTGTTTTGCCCAATTAGGATCGTGGGGAAGTGTTTTACTTGGAGAGGTAAACCACGGTTTTTGGAGGATGCTGTTATGAGCAGTCAAGCAACCGGAGCGCTAAGTCATTGGGATAAGACGAAAAGTCTTTTATTCAAGACATTGGCTATCTGGGTTTTCTTAGCATTTATAATACACTGGTTCGGCGATGCCTTGAACGGCGGGGCTGGATCGTTCCCGGGCGGTTATTTCATGGCCGGCATGGGAGTTCAGATATCGTTTGCAGTTCTTGTCTTCTGGTTTGTATCAAAGCAAAGCCAGCTTGATGACGAATTCGGCGTTTCAGAAGATTAGGAGTGCTGTTATGAAACTTGAAGGTGGATTTATTAAAAACCTAGGCAGAGTCTATGGGGTCTATACACTTGGATTCCTCGGCTTTGTCATTATAATGGCAATCCTAGAACAGGCAGGCGTCAGTGCTGAAAAAATCGGCTGGATGTTTGTTGGATTTACCATCGCTATTTACGCCTTGATTGGCATTTTGTCCCGGACCATGGAGTCGGGGCAATATTACGTCGCTGGACGTGAAGTTCCTGCGGTGTATAACGGTATGGCAACCGCTGCTGACTGGATGTCAGGTGCTTCGTTTATTGCGATGGCCGGTGGCATTTACATGAACGGCTATCCTTACATGGCCTTCCTTGTTGGTTGGACAGGTGGTTATGTGTTAGTCGCAAGCTTGATCGCACCATATTTGCGCAAGTTTGGCTGTTACACGGTGCCTGATTTTATTGGCACACGTTATGGCGGTAACCTTGCACGTTTCTGTGCAGTAGTCGTTCTTGTTATGGCTTCCTTCACGTATGTGACTGCGCAGATTAACGGCACGGGTACGGTTGCAGCTCGAATGCTGGACATCCCATTTGAGTGGGGTGTTTGGGTCGGGTTGTCTGGTATCTTGGCTTGTTCAATGCTGGGTGGAATGCGTGCGGTGACTTGGACGCAAGTTGCTCAATACATCGTGTTGATTGTTGCTTACCTGATCCCGGTGTTTTGGATGTCCAACAAACTTGGCTATGGGATGATTCCGCATTTCGCGCAATTTGATGCAGTTTTGGCTGTTCAAGAGTTGGAGCAACTCCACAATCTTGGTGCTGCGGTTGATCCAGCAGCTCAAGCTGCCGCCGGCAAGCTCAAGGCTCTGAGTGTAGGCATTAACGACGCCAGTGATACATTAATGGCAAAGTGGAAGTTTTTCACTCTGGTATTGTGCATGATGCTTGGAACTGCCTCACTACCGCACGTGCTAATGCGTTACTTTACCACTGCGTCGGTCAAAGCTGCACGTCAGTCAGTTGGCTGGTCATTGGTATTCATTTGCCTCTTGTATCTAACCGCACCTGCATTGGCGACCTTTACCAAGCTTTCATTGCTCGATCCTAATTTGGCGACTGGTATTATCGGTAAATCATTTGCTGATGCGCAGTCTCTTGAGTGGGTTCAGAAATGGACCAGCGCCGGCTTCCTGAAGCTTGTGGACGGCAACGGTGATGGCTTGTTGCAGTTGCAAGAGTTCTTCATGAATGGCCAAATTGTTGTTTTGGCGACGCCTGAAATTGCTGGCCTGCCGTATGTAATCTCTGGTCTGGTTGCTGCTGGTGGTCTTGCGGCCGCTATGTCAACTGCCGATGGATTGCTTTTGGCGATTGCGAATGCCTTGTCGCATGACCTTTACTACAAGATCATCGACCCAAAAGCAGATAGCGGCAAACGACTTGTAGTGGCTCGAGTATTGTTGCTGGCAATTGGTGCTGCTGGTGCCTACGTTGCGGCGCAAAAGCTGACCGGAATTCTGGGGGCTGTTGCTTGGGCATTCTGTTTCGCTAATTCAGGATTGTTCTTCCCACTGGTGCTTGGAATTTGGTGGAAACGCGCAAACCGCGCTGGTGCAATCGCTGGCATGATCGGTGGTCTCGCTGCTGGAACCGCTTACCTCTACGCTATTAAGTGGGGTGGGATGGATCCTTGGCTTGGCATTGATCATCTGCGGTTTGGAATGATTGGTATGCCAGTCAGTCTGATCTTGATGGTCGTTGTTTCAAAGGCCACTGAGGCGCCAGATGAGGAAACCATGAAGATGGTTGACTCTATTCGTATTCCAAAGGGTCAAGTCGTTCAAAACAACTAAGGCATTGCCTTCGATGTGACTTGCAAAAACATATTGGAGCAGGGGTGTCCTCCTGCTCCTTTTTTTGTAAAATCCAAATGATGATTATTTTTGTTGATTGTTTGCAAACATATTGATGATTGATTTTAGAGGGAATGATGGATAGCGGAATTAGTTGGAGCGTGCTGTTGTTCGACTACACGTTGGGGGCTGCGATGTGGACTCTGATTGGACGCTTCGGGATGACGATCTTTTTGAACGAAGATTCTGATTTCTTTTTCATGCGCGCCTTTATGAAAGTCACTGAACCGATGATCAGAGCGATGTCGTTCTTAACGCCAAGCTTTTTGGTCGATAGGCTAAAACCGCTTTATGTGGCTTGGTTCTTGTTTATGATCCGGTTTTATATAATGCCATTGTTACTTGGCTATGATGTGATGGGGATGCTGTCATTTCCGCTCGAGTCGGAAGCTGCAAAGATTGTTTATGATTTAGGGCAGATTTTCCGCTAGCGACAGCCGCCGCGATTGAACAAAGATCATGTGGCAATGACAATTGGCTCTTAGAGTTGGGTATGAACGAGGAATAGTCAATGAATAGCTATGCGCAAATCTATCGCGATGCAACTTTGGACAAGTCTGGATTCTGGCTTGATGCGGCGACGGCGATCGATTGGGTGAAGGCTCCAAAAATCGGTCTTGATAATGGCGATACGCCGTTTTGCCGCTGGTTTCCTGATGGTGAGATGAATAGCTGTTTCAACGCTGTTGATCGCCATGTTCTGGCCGGACGCGGCAACCAAAACGCAATTATTCATGACTCGCCCATCACCGGCCATAAATCGACGCTAACCTATGCCGAACTTCAACAGCAAACGGCAAAATTTGCTGGCATGCTTGCCGATCTTGGCGTGGGAAAAGGTGATCGCGTTATTATCTACATGCCAATGATTCCCCAGGCTGTGGTGGCGATGCTTGGCTGTACGCGGCTTGGTGCCATTCATTCGGTTGTATTTGGTGGGTTTGCCGCTGCTGAACTTGCCAAACGCATTGATGATTGCACGCCAAAAGTGATGATCAGCGCATCTTGTGGTCATGAACCCGGGCGCATTGTTGAATATAAGCCCCTTCTTGATGGTGCCATCGAATTGGCAAGCCACAAGCCTGATCATTGCGTGATTGTGCAGCGTGAGGCGCTTGAGGCTACTCTTGTTGTGGGGCGCGATCTGGAATGGAATGCGGCACTTGATACAGCAACCGAATTGCCGCCGGTTCCGGTAAAGGCAACCGACCCTCTTTATATCCTTTACACATCAGGCACCACTGGCCAGCCGAAAGGTGTGGTTCGTGACAATGGCGGTCATGCTGTAGCGCTTCACTGGTCGATGCGCCATATTTATGATATGCAGCCGGGTGATGTTTATTGGGCAGCGTCTGATATCGGCTGGGTGGTTGGCCATTCTTATATCGTCTATGCACCGTTGTTTTTTGGCTGCACAAGCATCTTATTTGAGGGCAAGCCGGTGGGCACGCCCGATGCTGGCGTGTTCTGGCGGGTGATTTCTGAACATAAGGTTAAAGCATTATTTACCGCGCCAACCGCCTTTCGGGCGATTAAACGTGCTGATCCTGATGGTGCGTTTTTGAAAGATTATGATACGTCATGCCTAAAATATCTGTTTTTGGCTGGCGAACGTGCCGATCCAGATACGATTAGCTGGGCTGAAAACCAGCTTGGTGTTCCGGTGATTGACCATTGGTGGCAAACTGAAACTGGCTGGTCAATTTGTGCCAATCCGATGGGGATTGAACATCTTGCCGTCAAGCTTGGCTCGCCATCATTGCCGATGCCCGGCTATGAAATTGATATTCTTGATGCGGATGGCGCGGTGTTGCCTGCTGGTGAACTTGGGGCGATTGCCGTGAAACTGCCATTGCCGCCATCATGTCTTGCCACAATCTGGGGGGCTGACGAGGCCTATGTTGAAAAATACCTCACCAGCTTTCCGGGTTATTATGAAACAGGTGATGCTGGTTATTGTGACGAGGATGGCTATCTCTACATCATGGCGCGTACCGATGATGTGATTAATGTTGCTGGCCACCGGCTATCAACTGGCCAGCTTGAAGAAGTGCTCGCTGATCATCCTGATATTGCTGAATGTGCCGTCATTGGTGTTGCCGATCAATTGAAAGGGCAATTGCCGCTCGGCTTGATCTGTCTTTACCCAAATTGTAACCGGCTGCAAGACGATATTATGGCCGAAGCGATTGCGCTTGTGAAAGATCGGGTTGGTCGGGTGTCGTCCTTTAATCTGATTGTGGTGATTGAACGCCTGCCAAAAACACGATCAGGCAAGGTTTTGCGAGGCACAATGGCCAAAATTGCCGATGGTGAAAACTGGAATATGCCAGCAACCATTGATGATCCGGCCATTCTGGATGAAATCAAAATGGCCTTACAATCGATTGGCTATGCTAGCGGCAAAAGCTGATCATTTGCGCCGGATTAGTATGAAAAAACTGGCGGCGGCAATGAAAATGACTATGAAAATGAATTGCGCGGTAAAAACCGTTGCGTTACCCGTGAGATTTATCTTAAACAAAACCATCACCATCGGTTGCCAGAGAAATCAGCATGTTTGAAAAATTCCAGCCTGCCAAAGCCGATCCAATTTTGGGTCTTTCCAAGCTTTTTCAAGTCGATCCGCGCGCCGAAAAAATCGATCTCGGGGTTGGCATCTATAAAGATGACAATGGCATAACGCCGGTTATGTCATCGGTGAAAAAGGCCGAGGCACGCTTGCTGCAAGAACAGAATTCAAAAGCCTATGTATCGCTTGCCGGTGCCGAGCTTTTCCGTGATCAAATGCGCGATCTTGTTCTTGGCGACGCTGTTGCCGCTGATCGGGTTGCCACATTGCAGACCCCGGGCGGGACAGGTGCAATTCGGCAGATTTTTGAATCGATGAAGATTTTGAATCCCGATTGCACGATCTGGATCAGTGACCCTAGTTGGCCATCGCATATGAACATGGCAACGCATATGGGTTTCAAAACCCGCGGCTATCCGTATTTTGACAATGAAACACGGCTTGTTGATACCGCCGCAATGATGAAATCATTTCAAGATTTGAAAGCTGGCGATTTGCTTCTTCTCCATGGCTGCTGTCATAATCCAACCGGCGCGAATATCGATATGGACGGCTGGAAAGCCATTACCGATTTGGTAATCGAAAAAGGCGTCATGCCCTTTATTGATATCGCCTATCAGGGATTTGGTGATGGGCTGGATCAAGATGCGGCACCGCTTCGATATATGGCGTCCCGCGTGCCGGAAATGTTTATTGCGGCATCATGTTCAAAGAATTTTGGTCTGTATCGTGACCGTGTTGGCATTGCCATGATGATTGCCAAAGACGCCAGTGCTACTGAATTGGTGCAGGGTAATTTGGCGGTTCTGAACCGGTTGAACTATTCATTTGCGCCCGATCATGGTGCCGCAGTGGTTGGCATGATTTTGGCTGATGCTGATTTGCGCGCTGAATGGATGGCCGAACTTGAACAGATGCGTCGGGCCATGCTGACTATCCGCAAAGATTTGGCAGATGCGCTTCGTCAGCAATGCAATTCGGACCATTTTGATTTTATCGCACATCATCGTGGCATGTTTTCGCGCCTCGGGCTGAATGCCGAACAGGTGCTGTCACTTCGCGAAGATCACGGCATGTATCTTGTTGGTGATAGCCGTATCAATATTGCTGGTTTGGCCGGAAAACGTCACCTGCCATTCGCTATTGCAGTTGCGAAGGTCGCGACAGTTTCCTAAGCTTCGGCAGTATGGCGGTGTTTTAATTCACTGCCATTGCCATCTTGTTGGTTTCTCTTAGGAATATTGCCATGGTTTCTCAGTTAAAAAATGGCGGCGGTCTGCTTATGGACTGCCTGATTGCGCTTGGTGGCACAAAGGGGTTTGGCGTCCCAGGCGAGAGCTATCTTGCCGTTCTTGATGCGATGTATGATCGCAAGGATAAATTTGACCTTATGTTATGCCGCAATGAAGGCGGCGCTGCCTATATGGCCGAAGCATGGGGAAAATTGACCGGAACCCCTGGTCTTTGTTTTGTGACACGCGGCCCTGGGGCAACCAACGCCTCAATTGGTATTCATACCGCCATGCAGAATTCAACCCCGATGATTGTGTTTGTTGGGCAGGTTGGTGTTGGCATGAAAGGCCGCGAAGCTTTCCAAGAAATTGAATATTCGCATTATTTTGGCAAGGTTGCCAAATGGGTTGTTGAAATTGACGATGCAAACCGCATTCCTGAAATCATGTCGCGAGCATGGACAACGGCGCTAAGTGGCAGGCCCGGCCCGGTTGTGGTTGCGCTTCCTGAAGATATGCTAACCGCGCCGGTTTCCGCTAAGGCCTGTGCGCCGGTAAACATCCCTGCACCAGACATCTCAGCCACACAGATTGACCAGCTCTCCAGCCTGTTAAACGCTGCCAAGCGCCCGCTGGTTCTCTATGGTGGCTCTGGCTGGTCAATTGAGGCTGCGCGCCAGTTGGAATCTTTTGCCGGTGCAAATCATCTGCCGCTTGTGGCGGCATTCCGTTTTCACGATATCTGCGATAATTACCATCCGTCCTATGTTGGTGATGCCGGTGTTGGCGTTCTTGGCTATATCAAAACGTTGATTGATGAAGCTGATCTGATTTTGGCAATCAATATTCGCTTTGGCGAATGCACGACCGATGGCTATAGTATGTTTGATTGCCCCAATATGAAGGCAAAGCTGGTTCATTGCCATCCGTCCGATGATGAGCTTGGCAAGATTTATGCGGCCGATCTCCCGCTTCAGGCAACACCAAATGCAATGGCGGCAGTCCTATCAAACATCAGCCTGAAAAGTGATGATGGCAGACGCGATTGGGTTGCAGCCGCCAAGGCCGCCTATGATGCCAGCTATAGCGTCAAACCCCAGCCGGGCAGCCTTGATATGGGACATGTGATGGCGCATATCCGCGATGTCATTCCTGATGATGCCATCATCACTAATGGCGCTGGTAATTTTGCCATCTGGCCAAATAAATTTCTGAAATTTGGCCAGAAATCACGGCTTTTGGCACCGCAAAGCGGGGCTATGGGTTATGGTGTTCCAGCGGCGATTGCAGCCAAGGCGCATGACCCAAAACGCTTTGTTCTGTGTTTTGCTGGTGATGGCGATTTCCAGATGAATGGCAATGAACTTGGATCGGCCATGCAGGTCGGTTTACAGCCGGTGATATTGATTGTGAATAACGGTACCTATGGCACGATCCGAATGCATCAAGAACGCCATTATCCCGAACGCGTTTCAGGAACCGAACTTGCAAATCCGGATTTTGTGACGCTTGCCAAGGCCTATGGCTTTTATGGTGAACGTGTTGAAAAAACCGCTGATTTTGCCGATGCCTTTGCGCGTGCCTTGGCTTCGAATACAGGGGCGGTTCTCGACCTTGCGGTGGCAGAAGTAGACGGTGACCCGGTCGCAATCGATGACATTCTGCTTCTTCAGGATGCCGCTGATCCGCTGGTCATGTTGAGGAGGCTTTCACCGGATCTGGGAGACTCGGAATTGGTCTCTCTGAATTTCGTCGGGGATGTTTCGACGGCAGACCTGTTGCTTGTGGATACCGACGGCGATCTGGGAACAGACGTACTCGTTCGTCAGGCCGGGGCAGGCTCCGATTCGCTCGCAGTGGTCGACGTGAGCACCCCCACTGCGCCGAGCGTCGTCGGCAGCGTGGTCGACTTGATTACCATGGCCGACGCCCGCGGCGTCGCGGTGTCGGGCTCCTACGTCTACGTGGCCGCTTGCGAGTCCGACTCGCTCGCGGTGGTTGACGTGAGCAACCCCGCCTCGCCGAGCGTCGCTGGCAGCGTGAGCGATTCGATCAACTTGGGCTCGGACAGCCGGCGCGCGGGGAC
>CAJYBL010000040.1 GCA_913064995.1 uncultured Alphaproteobacteria bacterium | reverse complement strand
CCTTGGTAAAACCAAGGTCGAAAGCGGTAATGGTTAGCCCCCACCAGCGGCAAAAAATGGCTGGTTACGATATCCGGCTTTGCCATATGGAAAAGGCTTGCCATCTTCGGCCATGACACACCCTCCGGCGGCGCGCAACACCGCATCACCAGCGGCAGTATCCCATTCCATCGTTGGGCCATATCGCGGATATAGATCGGCCTCACCAGCGGCGATGAGGCAAAATTTTAGCGACGAGCCAATGGCGATGCTATTGGTAATCCCCCGCTTTTCCAGCCATTGATTGGTTTGCGCGTCACGGTGCGATGCGCTGGCAACAGCTACTGGCCCTTCGGCGGGCGGCATGCGAACGCAAATTTGGCGGCAAATACCGCCCGAAATCTCAAACGCGCCATTGCCAAGACTGCCAAAAAACAGCCGGTCAAGCGCTGGCGCAAAGACAATGCCCATTACCGGCTCAGCATTTTTGATAAGCCCTATATTGACGGTAAAGGCACCGTCACCGCACGCCTTGATAAATTCCTTGGTGCCATCAAGCGGATCAACAAGAAAAAATTCTTGGCTTGCCGTAAGGCTATGGCTGGCCGCATTTTCTTCGGAAACAATCTGGATTGACGGTGCCAAAGTAGCAATTTCGGCAAGCAGGATCGCTTCAGCAGCATGGTCGGCCTTGGTTACGGGGCTGCCGTCGGCCTTGGTCTCGGCGGATAGGTCGCTTTGATAGATTTCCATAATTACACGGCCAGCATGCTGCACCGGTGCAATCAGCGCTTCAACAAGCACGCTATAATCAATCTGGTTTTGTTCTTGCCCAACCATTGCCGCGAATTCCTTGCCTCCATTTTGCCGAAGTCTGACCTTGCTATGGATGGCGCGCAGCCCAAAAGCCCCACGCCGTTGCATCACAGAATACTATGCCTTGTCACATCTGGCGAGGATAGGGGAGAATTGCCTTCATTTTACAGAAAACAGGCATAATGCAGATTTTCACGTACGCTTAGCAGCGGCCTGGATCTGCCTTTAACGCAGGTGATGGTGATCCCGGAGGGACTCGAACCCCCTACCTACAGATTAGGAATCTGTCGCTCTATCCTGATGAGCTACGGGACCACAAATCTGTTATGCCCTAATTTATAATGGAATGCCAGTCTGCCAAAGCGGCGGTTTTTTGCAGCTTTTCCATGCTATCATTGCATTTAATTACAGTCAGAAATTTTCCTTTAATTGACAAACTCAACGCCAGGGCGCATAAGTCCGCCAAAGATGTGGCGCGCTAGGGGCGATGCTACCTTCGCGAAGAGCCATGCGCTAGAAAACAAACCAATGTCAGATATGAATCAAGATTCTGCCAAAATTTCGGCACAAACACCGGCTGTCAACTTTGATAGTTTTGGATTGCCCGAACTTATGTTGGTCACTTTGGCCCGCGAAGGGCTTGTGTCCCCAACCCCCATTCAGGAAATGTCGATCCCACTTTTGCTGGAAGGGCGCGATCTTATCGGCCTTGCCCAAACCGGCACTGGCAAAACCGCTGCCTTTTTGCTGCCTTTAATGACGCATCTTGGCTACAGCGCGGCCGTTCGAGCCGGCCAGCCGCCAAAGGCATTGATCCTTGCGCCAACGCGCGAATTGGCAAACCAGATTGAACAGAATGTCAGCAAATTATCGGCTGATCTGAATATCCGCCATCTGGCCGTTTTTGGCGGGGCACGATATGATGCGCAAATTCGCGGATTGCGACGCGGTGTCGATATTGTTGTCGCCACGCCTGGCCGTCTTGAAGATCTGATGGATCGCGGCGCATTTGACCCAAGCGGAATTACCCATTTCGTTCTTGATGAAGCCGATCACATGCTTGATCTTGGTTTTTATCCGCCAATTAAGCGAATTGCTGGCAGCTTGCCACGCAACCGCCAGACAATGCTGTTTTCGGCAACTATGCCGCCCGAGATCGAAACGCTTGCCAAGCAGTTTCTAACCAATCCAGCACAGGTGAAAGCACCACAAACCGGCATCACTGCCGACAAAGTGACCCAGCGTGTAACCTTGATGGCCGAAGGCGATAAACGCGACCGGCTTTGTGATATTTTGAATGAACAGGATACCGGCCAAAGCTTGATCTTTGTCCGCACCAAACGGCGTGCGGATGCTTTGGCAAAATTCATGGCAGTTCGCGGCTTTGCCGTTGATGCGCTTCATGGTGATATGCGCCAGACCTTGCGCCAGAAGGTGCTTCGCAACTTCCGCAGCGGCCAGTTGCGTGCCTTAATTGCAACCGATGTTGCCGCGCGTGGTATCGATGTTGCTGGCTTGAGCCATGTTATCAATTTTGATCTGACCGACACGCCTGAATCTTATGTTCACCGTATTGGCCGTACCGGCCGTGCAGGTCTTGGCGGTTTGGCAATTTCATTCTGTGCGCCCGACGAACGAAACAAGCTTGGCGCGATTATTGCCGCCGTTGGCCCGCGGGTCGAGCTGTTTAAGCTTGATGGCACACCGGTAACTGATTTCAAGGCCGGCGGTGGCGCACCGCGTGGCCGTCGTCGTCCGCCACAAGGCGCGCGTGGCCGCAATGACCGTGATCGTTCAAGCCGTGACGATCGGCGTGATGATCGTCCGGCAGGCGGTCGTGGTCGCCCAGCAGGCAGACCCGCCAATGGCGATCGTCGTCACGCGCGGCCAGCTAATGGTGGCCGTCCTGAAGGCGGCAGTCGCCCAAACCGTGATGGTTTTGCAAGACGAGATGCCCGTCCAAATCGCGATGCTCGTCCAAATCGTGATAGCGGATTTAAAGGTAGCGATGATCAAGCCCGTCCAACCCGCAGCGGCAAGCCATCATTTGGTGACAAGCCAGCACGCGGCGGTAAACCTTCGTTTGGTGACAAACCAGCACGCGGCGGCAAGCCGTCATTTGGTGACAAGCCAACCCGCGGCGGCAAGCCGTCATTTGGTGACAAGCCAACCCGCGGCGGCAAGCCATCATTTGGCAGCAAGCCCGTCTTTAACAAACGCCCAAATTTTGGTGATAAGCCAGCGGCGCAAAAGCCATCATCCAGCCGCGGCGATGGTGGCGCGAAACGCGCATCACCTGCGCCAAAAAAGCGCGTCGGCGCACCGAGGCCAAGCCGTAATGCCACACCACAAGGCGGTCAGGGCACATTAAAACGCCGCCGTTAATTTGATCTTAGCAAAATGAGAAAAATAATTTGGCGCGGGATTGGCTTATCCAATCCTACGCCAGAAATGCCGTTGAACAGCAAAAACAATCGCTGATCCAGCACCCATCGCCAGCAGCGCGTAAAACCACGCCCCAATCATGCTGGCGCCTCCCGTCTGATCAAGAACATAGCCAACAACCGGCCCGCCAAGCGCCCCGCCACCAAATCCAATCATGGAATGAACCGCCAGCAATGCGCCGCGATCATAAGCATCGCCAGCTTCAACCGTTCCGGTTGTCAACGCGCCTGAGTCAAGCATGATAAAGCAGTTATAGATCCACAAACCGGCAACCGCGATCCAAACCTGCCCATCAAGGCTATAGGCAACAATGACGCTGACCAGCGCCGTGGCGCCCCCAATCAATGCAATGACCCGATGTCGCCCAAAGGCAAGGCATAGCCGCGCCCCAAGCAAAGAGGAAAGCATGCCCGTGACCGTAATCAGGCTTACTATTATGGTGACCGTCCCGATCCCCATGCCGCCATCAGCGCGGCTGGCCAAAAAGACCAAAAGGGCGAAGCTCCATGTGCGAAAGGCAAATAATTCATAAGTATGGGTGCCATAAGCAAGGATATAGCCAAGCGCGACCGGCTTTCGAAAAGCTGGCCGTAAATCCAAGGGGTGGCGTTTCTTCTTTGAAGCTGGCAAGGGCGCGACAGGACAGGGTTGAACCAAAAACAGAACCAGCATTGCGGCAAGCATTGCGCCCCCCGCCCCAAGATAGGCCGCCAGCCGCCAATCTGCATAGGCTAGCAAAACCCCCATTAAAGCGAATGATGCCCCGGTGCCAATCCCAAAACAGGCAGTATACCACGGCACCGACCGAACCCGCGCTGCATCATCTAAACGCGCATTTAAAATTTGCAATCCAGGCATATAGGTTCCAGCAAGACCCGCCCCAACCAAGGCCCAGCAAGATGCCGCAGACCAGAAATCACGGGCTAATAGCGCAAAGCCAAGACAGCCAACAGCCCCGAAGGCACATCCACCCAAAAAGACCAGCCGTGCATCAATACGATCGGTCAAACCAACCAAAATTGGTGTTGCCAGCAAATAACCAAGAAAATAGGTGCCACTGACAAAGCCGATATCGGTATTGCTAAGACCCCATTCACGGCCAAGGCTTGTTAGAAATACCGGCCAAAGCGCGAAACTAAGTAATGCCAAAATGCCTGCAAGGCTGACAAGACTTAAAAGATGTGTCGGACGATCACCAGATATCATTTATCACCAACCAGTAGGTCAAGATTAGATCATGCCGCTACTGCCTTGCCAAGCTTTCATAGCATCATGGCAAAAGACAAAAAAAAGCACCGTATGCTGCCATACGATGCTTTTATAAACTTAAGGGACTTACTTAGCCACCAAGGAACAACCGGCCAACATCTGGATTTTCTAGCAAGTCATTACCCATATCGGCAATCGCTGTTTCACCTGAAACCAGAACATAACCAATGTCAGCGAAGGCAAGGCCCTTCTTGGCATTCTGCTCGACCATGATGATGGTTTTGCCATCCTTCTTCTGCAGATCATTCAGAATCTCGAACACCATATCGATAAAGCGTGGCTCAAGGCCAATTGACGGCTCGTCAACCAGCAGAACCTGAGGCTGCATTACCAAAGCACGTGAAATCTCGAGAAGACGACGCTCACCACCCGACAGAACGCCGGCAGGCTTGTCACGCCGATCAGCAAGACGGCTATATTTATCAAACACCATTTCGGCAGCCGCTTTCGCTTCGGCCGGACGGTCTTTCAAAAACCCACCCATCAACAAATTTTCTTCAACGGTCATTTGCGGGAACACTGACTTATCCTGAAGGATATAGGCAATGCCTGCTTCCGATAGCTTTTGTGATGGTGTCAAGGCGGTTACATCTTTTCCATCAATAACAATTGATCCGGAAAAAATATTGGTAAAACCGAAGATCGAATGAAGCACGGTTGATTTACCGGCACCGTTTGGCCCAATCAAACACAAGGACTGTCCACGGCCAATGCGAAGGCTGAATTCATGCAAAATTTCCATTTTGCCATAGCCTGCCCGAAGGTTGTTAATGCTCAAGTAATTGTCTTTATTGGCCAGCTTTTCCAATTCAGGAACTGTTGGTGCATTGGCCGCAATCGAGGCAGCTTCACGCGCCACCTGATCAACCGACATCACAACATCAACTGAACCACCGCCATAACCGCTGACATTTTTCTTGCCTTTTCTCGCGGATTTGGCTGGTGCCTTTTTAGCAACAGCCTTTTTCACTGGCACTTTCTTTACGGCAGTGGCTTTGGCTGGTGCTTTTTTAACAGCAGCTTTTTTCACCGGCGCTTTTTTTGCGGCAGCAGCTTTGGCTGGTGCTTTTTTAACAGCACCTTTTTTCACCGGAACCTTTTTCACAGCGGTTTTCTTCGGCGCAGCAGCTTTAGATGCTGGCTTTTTTGCTGTTGCTTTTTTTGCCGCAGCAGCTTTCGCTGCGGGCTTTTTTGCCGGTTCTTTAGCCATTAGTGCCCTCCAAGATACGCGTCAATAACGCGTGGGTCATTCTGCAAATCTTCTGGTTTACCGCTCGCCAACATCTTGCCGTTTGAGAGGCAATAAATATTCGAGGCTAGGTTCATGATCACCCGCATATTGTGCTCGATAACGCACAAGGTGATGCCAAGCTCTTCATTTGCCCGTCTTAACCGGTCGATCAAACCATTGATCAATGTTGGGTTAATTCCGGCAGTTGGCTCATCAAGAAGAAGGACCTTCGGATCATTCATTAACGCCATCGCGAACTCCAAGAGTTTTTGTTGACCAAACGACAAATCACCTGAAATCAGGCTGCGCTTTGAATAGAGACCAACAAACTCCAACAAATGCTCTGCACGGTCGCGAATTTCTCCGCTGCGGCTCGCAAACATCGTCGATCTAGAACCCTTACGTTGCGAAACAGATATCTGCATATTGTCGACACAGTCCATCTTGCTGTAAATCCGGGTCTGCTGAAATGTACGTAGCATCCCAAGGCGGGCGATATCTCCGACACGCAATGCCGAAATTTCAGTGTCGTCAAACTTGATAGATCCAGTGTCAATCGGGTGATACCCCACAATTGAGTTGAACAATGTAGTTTTGCCACAGCCGTTCGGTCCGATAATTCCAGTGATAGATCCCCTCTCAACCGTCATCGAAATATCAACGTTTGCCTTCACCCCTCCATAGGACTTGGAAACATTATCAACTGCAATAATTGGGTCAGCCATCTATGCCTCCTCTTTCACTTGGATATTTGATTGGTCAACGACAATCCCAAATTTTTCTGGATATTTTTTTTGTAACCAGCCCATAATTCCCTGCTGAAAATAAACAATGTTTACAATCAAAATCAGACCGAGAACAACCCATTGCAAGCCCAATAAATATGTCCAAGTCGCTTCCTTCACAACGTGAAAAAGTATTGCTCCGAGGACGGGACCCCAAAGAGTTCCTTTTCCGCCAAGAAGCGACATTGCAACCATAAAGATACCAAAAGTGGCAACTGGAAACGCCACTTCAAGCGGTTCGATATATCCCACCATGTTGCCAAAAACAGCGCCTGTGCAGCCCATGAAAAACGCAGCAATAGCCCATCCAACCTGCTTGTAGCGCAAGGTTGGAATTCCCATCGCCTCAGCTTTGTCTTCATCGTCCCGGATTGCATTAGCCGCGAGCCCAAACTGCGTTTTAAACAGCCACCGAATTACAAAATGCGCAAGAACGGCAAGAACAAAGCAGAGTACATAGAAGAATAAAGATCGGTATTCAATTGGAAGAGGCAGAAATGGCATGGCAATTCCCGCTCCAGCGCCAATTACTTCTATCGTACCAGCAATCTCACGAGCGGCAACTGCGATGCCAAGAGTTCCAATCGCAAAATAGGGCCCTCTTAATCCAAACACACAAAGACCCAATAACAAGGCGACACCAGCGCATGCAATTCCGGCCGCGATAATACCGAGGATTAACCCTGTATAGTACTGGGTCTCGGTAAACACCGGCTTAATCGCTCCGTAGGATGCAGTAAACTCACCTAAATCATAAAACATGGAGACCTGTATTGCCGCTGACACGTACATGCCAACACCAAAAAACGTTATGTTTCCAAGTGAGTTATAACCCATTTGCCCCCCCGTGATATCCCACGTGGTGGCCATAAGCACCATTATCCAAAGAACAGCCATTTGCATGACATAGTCAGGGAAGGCTATTGGGCCAAGAATGCCGAAAATGCCCAGACCGATATATATTAACTTTTCATTCATTTTACCGAACCACCTGTCTTAGACGCCGCATCTGAATTTGACGCCACAATAGAACTCCTATTAGGACAAACACAGCCGCAGCAATCTGCCACTCTGCACCTGCAATAATTCCGGCATACTGCTCGACCCATCCAAGTATAAAGCTCATCCCAATCACACCAGGCAGATTACCAAGACCGGCTGCAGTAACGATAGCAAATGTTCTCAAAGAATAGACGATCCCATAAAACGGCTGCAAAACCCAAATCATTGAAACAAGAACTCCGGCAATACCACAAATTGCTGAGTTCAGGGCAAAAGTAAGCATGTAGACTTTGTCCGTATCAATACCCAAAACGCGAGCAGCGCGTGCATCCTGTGCTGTAGCTCTAATAGCTTGCCCTGTTCGGGATTTGGTCATGAATATTACAATTGCTGAAGCAAACGCTCCAGCAAGAACTAGCGACACGACTTTGACCATCGGCACTGTCACGAAGTCGTCAAACATAGTCATGATGTGCATGTGCGAATCAACCGTCTGAACCTCGGGACCATAAATGAGGTTCATAACCTGTTGCATGAATAGTGATAATCCAAACGTAGCAAGCAGTGAGACAAACATGTCATTATCAATGACCCGCCGGATGACTAGTTTGTAAACCACAACTCCATAAAAATACATAAGCACTGCAATCAACGGTAGTGCCAAAATGGGATGAAAACCCATGTTGTTCGCAGTAAAGGCAAGGTACCCACCCATGATCACAAAATCACCTTGGGCTAAATTTTTGACATTCATCACGCCCCAAACAAGGGCTAGCCCGTATGCAGCGAGCGCAAAAACTGCGCCGATGAATATGCCGTCCAATATCATTTGAACGTTCATCACGGGCGCGTACACAAAAAGGAGTTGCAAATTATCAAGCATGACTTGCCCTCTGGAAAAAAATGAAAAGATAAATGTTATCAAGCAATTTCGATGGGGTTGGTTAACACACCCGCATAAACTTAGGAAGCCCTTAAATAAAGGGCTTCCTGGTGTATTTTATTGAAGTGAAAGATTATTAATATGCAACCTTACGCGGCATAGTCATATCTTTAGAACTCACAATGTTCTTGTAGCTGCCATCTGCCTGGATCTGACGGTAAAACATCGGTTTTGCAATGTTGTTGCCAGCCTCTGAGAACCTTACCGAGCCATAAAATGTGTCCATGTCAGTTGCTGAAAGTGCATCACGAACCTTGTCTTGGTCAAAACTATTGGCACGCTCAAAAGCATCCTTGAATACCAAAACAGCAGCAGAAGCCTGGGCTGTCTGGTATGGAATGCCAGTGTTGTACTCAGGGTACGCGACTTTGAATTCTTTGTCATACCTCTGGGCATCACCAAAAAGCGGCTCGCTGTTAGGCAGATTTGTCAACCACTGTGTTGGGCAAAGAATTCCGTTAGCAGATTTTGGAAACTTCACATGAACCTTCGCAGCCTCACAATGAGTTATGGCAATAGCTGGAGCGTTAATTTTCATCTCTTCAATCTGACGAGCTGCGGTGGCAGCACCCTTTGAATGGCCTGAAACCAACAAAATGTCAGGCTTAAGCGCCTTAAACTTTGTTAATGTTGCTGACATGTCAGACAAATCAGCAGGCAACTTGTCGTCAATCACAATTTTCATATTGTATTTTTTTGCAACATCAAGAACTCCGGCACGAACATCAAGCGAAAAGCCATCATTCTCAAACGCCATGCCGATACGAAGATCAGATGGAGACTTACCGTCATCCTTAGAGCGCTTCGCGATGAGGTCAAGCACCGGAGCAAGGTAATACTCAGAGGTCGACAGAACCGCGAACATGTACTTATAGCCCTGCGTGAACAAAGAGCGAGATGCGCCCTCGGCCTCAACCATTGGCACTCCATATTTCTCTGTCACAGGAGCAACAGCTTTTGTCATTGTTGTGCTGTATGGGCCAAGCATAAATTCTACGCCATCCTGCTTAACCAAACGCTCGGTCAGCTGCGACGCACGTGACGGTGTTGACTCATCATCATAATAGACGATTTTCATTTTGTAGCTTTTGCCACCAACCTTAACACCGCCGGTGTCATTGATTCGCTTTACTGCGAAATCATAGCCTTTTTGAGTATGAAAACCGTTAGTTGAATATTTGCCAGTCAACGAGAGTGAAGACCCAATGACAATAGTGTCTCCCTCAACTTTGGCCATTGCACCACCGGCAAAACCAGCAACTCCAACGGCAAGGGCAGCACCCAACGCTATCGGTAATTTATTGTACATTCTTAATTCCTCCCAGAATTGAACATTAGAGCTCGGCCTTAACTTGCTCAGTTTTGACCAAGACGCCAAGTAAGAGAGTTTATTAGAATGAAAAATCATACCCGACGCAACATAAACCATCCTTGAATGGGCAATTAATCACTAAGGCAGAGCCAGATTAGACCGGAACGTCACCTTTCAAGGTAATACGATGCAATAACCGGCGATATCCATGATAATCATTCAATGGGTAATGCTGCACGCACCGATTGTCCCAAAAAGCGACATCGCCAACCTGCCAACGCAGCCGGCATTGAAATTCGGGCGAGATCTGATGCGTGAACAAATAATCCAAAAGCCCGCGGCTTTCCTCTTCGCTCCAGCCATCAAATGCGACCGTATGCGCCGCATTGACAAATAGCGCCTTGCGACCCGTTTCAGGATGCGTTCGCACCACCGGATGAATGCCAACCAACGCGTCAGGATCAACGCCGCTTCCCGAGTCCTTCAACCGCTCGCTTCGGGTTGAG
>CAJYBL010000039.1 GCA_913064995.1 uncultured Alphaproteobacteria bacterium | reverse complement strand
GGGAACTGCGCCCGATTGTGCCATTATCGGAGGCTTGTGGGGTTGCTTTTGCGGCGGTGCTGGATTAATCAAACGGAGACCGTGGCAACGCCGCGAGAGAACTAGGGGAGAGCCAGGTGCCGGAGTTTCTGTCCGAATATCTACCAATCGCCATTTTCATTGCGATTGCGTTTGGATTGTCCGCGGCTTTTGTGGCCTCAGCGTTCATTTTTGGCAATCAGCGGCCAGATGGTGAAAAGATGGCTGCGTACGAATGCGGTTTTGACGCGTTTGAGGACTCGCGGCGTCAATTTGATGTGCGCTTCTACCTCGTTGCCATCCTGTTTATCATTTTTGATCTGGAAGTGGCCTTTTTGTTTCCGTGGGCTGTCTCGCTCGGCGGTATCGGGCTGTTTGGGTTTTGGTCAATGATGGTATTTCTTGCCGTACTGACGATTGGGTTCATCTATGAATGGAAAAAAGGGGCTCTGGAATGGGAGTAATAGACCCATATACCGCACCGCCGATCCCGCAGGGTCCTGACCAGGATGCGATCCTGAAGGCCGTTGGTGATGAAATCACCAACCGTGGTTTCGTTATTGCCAAGGCGGATAAACTGTTCAACTGGGCGCGTTCCGGATCATTGTGGCCGATGACGTTTGGCCTTGCGTGCTGTGCCGTTGAGATGATTCACTCGGCCTCAAGCCGTTATGACATGGACCGTTATGGCATGCTGTTCCGGCCCAGTCCGAGGCAATCGGATGTGATGATCGTTGCCGGGACCCTGACCAACAAAATGGCACCAGCGCTGCGCCGCGTCTATGACCAGATGCCGGAACCACGCTGGGTTTTATCGATGGGGTCGTGCGCCAATGGCGGTGGTTATTATCACTATTCTTACGCGGTGGTTCGTGGATGTGACCGGATTGTGCCGGTGGATGTCTATGTACCGGGATGCCCGCCTACCGCCGAGGCTTTGATCTATGGCCTGCTGCAACTGCAAAAGAAAATCCGGCGCACCGCGACAATCGCCAGAACGTAAACGTCAATAGTTTTGCCGGATCTGTGATGACGGCCCGGTTGATATCGAGACACAGGCAACATTATGTTGGCCACTCTTAGGGGATGTTAATGGGAGAGATGGATCAAATCGAAGATGGTCGGCCGACAGATACCGCGCCATCCGCTTTGGAAACCATGGTTGTTCACTTGCAGCATCTGCTGGGTGATGCTGTTTCCAGCGCTGACATCTCCGGTGGCCAGATCATTTTGCGGACGACCTCGCCGGCGCTGATCACCTTGCTGACCAGCCTGCGCGATGACGTGGTCGCCTCATTCAACCAGCTCACTGACTTGACGGCGGTTGATTACCCGGACAGGCCAGAACGTTTCGAGATGGTGTATCAGCTGTTATCGATGAAAAACAACATGCGTCTGCGGATCCTGATGCCGGTCGATGAAGGACAGACGGCGCCGTCCGTTGTTGGGCTTTTCAATTCTGCCAACTGGGCCGAGCGTGAGGTGTGGGACATGTTCGGCATATTCTTTGCCGGTCATCCCGATCTTCGCCGGTTGTTGACTGATTATGGCTTTGAGGGACATCCACTGCGCAAGGATTTTCCGCTCACCGGTCATGTCGAGGTGCGCTATGACGATACGCTGCGCCGAGTAGTCAATGAACCGGTCAGTCTGGTACAGGAATTTCGGGATTTTGACTTTCTCAGCCCATGGGAAGGCATGCAGGGTCAGATTGATGCTGGTTCTGCTGACAAAGTGGGCAAGGGCGAGTAGGGAAGACTGTCATGGCGGAAATGCAAATCAAACCTATCACCATGAATTTCGGACCGCAGCATCCAGCGGCACATGGTGTGTTGCGCCTTGTGCTGGAGATGGATGGCGAGGTGATTGAGCGCGCCGATCCGCATGTGGGTCTGTTGCATCGGGGCACTGAAAAGCTGATCGAGCATAAGACCTACCTGCAGGCTTTGCCTTATTTTGACCGGTTGGATTACGTCTCACCGATGAATCAGGAGCATGCGTGGGCTCTGTCGATCGAAAAAGCACTGGGAATCACGGTGCCGCGCCGGGCGCAATATATTCGCGTTCTGTATTGCGAGATTGGCCGGATTCTCAATCACATCATGAATCTTACGACTTTCGCCATTGATGTTGGCGCCATGACCCCCTTGCTTTGGGGCTTTGAGGAGCGTGAGCAATTGATGGGCTTTTATGAGCGTGCCTGCGGGGCTCGTCTGCATGCGGCCTATTTCCGCCCCGGCGGTGTGCATCAGGATTTGCCGGACGGTCTGCTTGATGAGATTTCGCAATGGGCGGCAAAATTCCCGTCTTTTATTGATGATCTGGAAATGCTGTTGACTGACAACCGTATTTTCAAGCAGCGCACCGTAGATATTGGCGTGATCAGCGAGGAAGATGCGCTTGATTTCGGCATGACCGGCCCGTGCCTGCGCGCCTCGGGCGTTGCCTGGGATCTGCGTAAAACACAGCCCTATGACGTTTATCCTGAGATGGAGTTTGACGTTCCGATCGGCAAAACAGGTGACTGCTATGCGCGCTACCTCGTCCGGGTCGAGGAGATGCGCCAGTCGCTGCGGATTATTGATCAGTGCATTGCCAATATGCCTGAGGGCCCGGTGCTTGCTGAAAACAACAAGGTCACACCACCCAAGCGCGGTGAGATGAAGAATTCGATGGAAGCGCTGATTCATCATTTCAAGCTCTACACCGAGGGTTTTCACGTTCCCGAGGGTGAGAGCTACACCGCTGTCGAGGCACCGAAGGGTGAGTTTGGCGTCTATGTTGTGGCTGATGGATCAAACCGGCCTTACCGCTGCAAGATCAGAGCCCCTGGATTTTACTTCATGGCTGCGGTGGATCATCTTTCGCGCGGCCATATGCTTGCAGATTCCGTGGCGATCATCGGATCGCTGGATGTTGTTTTTGGTGAGATTGATAGATGAGTATCGAAGCCCGCATTGCAGATGAACAGCCTGAAACCTTTAAATTCTCGGCAGAGAATGAAAAGGAAATCAAGCGCATCGTTGCCAAATATCCCAAAGGCCGGCAGGCCAGCGCGGTGATGCCGTTGCTCGACCTTGCCCAGCGCCAGCATGATAATTGGATTCCAATGAAAGCCATTGAACTGATTGCAAGAAAGCTGGATATGGCCGAAATCAGGGTGCTTGAGGTCGCAACCTTCTACACCATGTTCAACCTCAAACCGGTGGGCAAGTATTTCCTGCAGGCCTGTACGACAACCCCCTGTTGGCTGCGCGGCTCGGACGAGATGATGCGCTGCATCAAGGACCGTTATGCCATCGCTTCGGGTGAGACCTCGGAATGTGGGCGCTTTTCGCTGCTGGAGGTGGAATGTCTTGGTGCGTGTGTCAATGCGCCGATTCTTCAGGTCAATGATGATTTCTATGAAGATCTTGATTACGCCTCGACCGCTGCTCTGCTGGACTCACTTGAGGCGGATGCCCCGCTTCCGGTTGGCTCGGTGATGGGTCGGTCGGGGTCGGAGGCAACCGGCGGGGCGACTAGCCTTGCAACGCTGAAACCGAAACAATCGGGAGTGGCCAATGCTTAAGGATGCAGATCGTATTTTCACCAACATCTATGGGTGGGGTGATGCGGGCCTGACGGGGGCCAGGAAGCGGGGCGACTGGTCAAACACGGCAAAGCTGATCAAGCTTGGCCATGACGAGATCGTTGAGCGCATCAAGGCGTCTGGCTTGCGCGGGCGCGGCGGTGCAGGTTTTCCAACCGGGTTGAAATGGTCTTTCATGCCCAAGGAAGTCAAGGATCGCCCACATTACCTTGTCGTCAATGCCGATGAGTCTGAGCCAGGCACATGCAAGGACCGTGACATCATCCGGCATGAACCGCACAAGCTTCTCGAAGGCTGTGTTGTCGCTGGTTTTGCGATGCGGGCGCATGCCGCCTACATTTACATCCGCGGTGAGTTTGTGAATGAAGCGCGCCGTCTGCAGGCCGCAATTGACGAGGCGTATGACGCTGGCCTGCTTGGCAAGAATGCTGCCAAATCGGGGTGGGATTTTGACATTTACCTGCATCGCGGGGCTGGTGCCTATATCTGCGGTGAGGAAACAGCGCTGTTGGAATCGCTTGAGGGCAAAAAGGGCCAACCACGCTTGAAGCCGCCATTTCCGGCGGGTGTTGGTCTTTATGGCTGTCCCACAACGGTCAATAATGTCGAATCCATTGCTGTCGCACCAACCATTCTGCGACGAGGTGCGGACTGGTTCGCGGGTCTTGGCAAGGAGAACAACACCGGGACCAAGTTGTTCTGCATTTCCGGGCATGTTAACAATCCGTGCAATGTTGAAGAGGAAATGGGCATTCCCCTGCGTGAATTGCTGGAAAAACATGCTGGCGGTGTTCGCGGTGGCTGGGACAATTTGCTTGCCGTCATCCCGGGAGGGTCCTCAACGCCGTTGATGCCCCGCGATGTCTGTAATGACATGACCATGGATTTCGATGCACTCCGCGCGGCCGGAACGGGTCTTGGCACGGCAGGCGTTATCGTCATGGATCGCAACACCGACATCGTCAAGGCAATCGCCCGTCTGTCTTATTTCTACAAGCATGAGTCCTGTGGCCAATGCACGCCTTGCCGTGAGGGCACAGGGTGGATGTGGCGGATGATGGAACGACTTGTTCGCGGTGAGGCGGAAAGCCATGAAATTGACACGCTTGAACAGGTAACGCGCCAAATCGAAGGTCATACAATTTGTGCGCTTGGTGATGCTGCAGCATGGCCAATTCAGGGGCTTATCAAACATTTCCGGCCCGAAATCGAACGACGGATTGCAGCGCGCCATGCAGTTGACGCTGTGAATGCGGCAGAATAGGAAACGGACAGCACCATGCCAAAACTGACGGTAAATGATGTTGAAGTGGAAGTCGAAGACGGGTCAACCGTGCTTCATGCATGCGAGGCGGCCGGTGTTGAAATCCCGCGCTTTTGCTATCACGACCGATTGTCTATTGCTGGCAATTGCCGGATGTGCCTTGTCGATATGGAACGCGCGCCAAAGCCGATTGCGTCCTGCGCCATGCCCGCCGGTGACGGCATGGTTATCCGCACCGATACCGATCGGGTAAAAAAGGCGCGTGAAGGGGTGATGGAATTTCTATTGATCAATCACCCGCTGGATTGTCCAATCTGTGATCAGGGTGGCGAATGTGATTTGCAGGATCAGGCAATGGGCTATGGCTTTGATGGATCACGCTTTTCTGAGAATAAACGCGCTGTTGAAAATAAACATATGGGGCCATTGATCAGCACAGTGATGACCCGCTGTATCCATTGCACGCGCTGTGTCCGTTTTGCGACCGAGGTCGCTGGTGTGCCTGAACTTGGCGCGATTGGCCGTGGCGAGTCGATGGAAATCACCACCTATCTTGAGAAAACACTGGCATCTGAATTATCGGCCAATGTTATTGACCTTTGTCCGGTTGGCGCTTTGACGTCGCGCCCTTATGCCTTTGCGGCGCGGCCTTGGGAATTAAACAAGGTCGAAACCATTGATGTTATGGATGCGCTTGGCAGCAATATTCGGGTTGATGCGCGCGGTGCGCAGGTCATGCGGGTGTTGCCGCGGCTGAACGAAGATATCAATGAAGAATGGATTTCCGACAAAACCCGCTATGCCATTGATGGTCTTCGTCGGCAACGTCTCGACAAGCCCTATGCGCGTGGCCGTGACGGCAGATTGCATCCGGTTAGCTGGGATGAGGCATTGAAAAGCCTTGCAACCGCGCTTCGCAAGGCCAAGCCGAATGCGATTGGTGCCATTGCTGGTAACCAGGCCGATGCCGAATCACTTTATGCGCTGAAAAGCCTGATGACACGCCTTGGCAGTCCAAATCTTGATTGCCGTCAAGATGGTGCCAAGATTGGCGGGAACCGCGCTGGCTATTTGTTTAATTCGACAATTGCTGGCATTGATGATGCTGATGCTTTACTGATTATTGGCAGCAATCCCCGTATTGAAGCGGCGGTTCTGAATGCGCGTATCCGCCGCAACTGGCTGTCTAGCCGGATGCCGATCGCAGTTGTTGGGCCGAAGGTCGATTTGACTTATCATGCTGTTTTTCTTGGACAAGATCCGACAATTCTAGATATGCTTGCCCATGGAAGCCATAAATTTGCCGCCAAATTGAAAAAAGCCAAACGGCCAATGATCATCATTGGCATGGGGGCTTTGGCGCGGGCTGATGGCGCGGCGATGCTTGGCAAGGCACGTAAAATTGCCGAAAGCTATGGCGTTGTTACAAAAGAATGGAACGGCTTTAACGTTTTGCATAACGCCGCAGCGCGTGTTGGCGGTCTCGATCTTGGCTTTTTACCTGCGCGTGGCGGTATGGATATTGCGTCGATGGGCAAGGCAGCCAAGGCTGGCAAGCTTGACCTTTTATGGTTGCTCGGCGCTGATGAGATTGATTTTGAGCCATTTGCATCTAGTTTTGTTGTGTATCAGGGGCATCATGGTGATGCTGGCGCCCATCACGCCGATCTGGTGCTTCCAGGCGCAGCCTATACCGAAAAAGACGGTATTTATGTCAATACCGAAGGCCGTGTTCAATATGCAACCCGCGCCGCGTTCCCGCCAGGTGATGCGCGTGAAGATTGGGCCATCATCCGTGCTGTTTCGGGTGCTGTTGGAAAATCAATAGGGTTTGATACGCTTGCCGAATTGCGCGAAGCCTTGTGCGCAGATCATCCACATTTTGCCGATGCTGATACGATTGCACCGGCGAAATGGGCCTCGTTTGGCGGGCGTGCAAAATTATCAGCCGAGCCGATTGGACAGGCGTTTGATAATTTCTACATGACCTGCGCCATTAGCCGTGCGTCAGAAACAATGGCGGAATGTGTCCGCGCCAGCAGCGCTGATCACGGCGCCGCAGTTGCAGCGGAGTGACGGCTATGATTGAATTTTTGACACAGGACTGGATTTTGGAACTTGGCTGGATTGTTGCCAAGATCATGGTTGTGATTGGGCCGCTATTGATTGCTGTTGCCTATCTTACGCTGGCTGAACGCCGCGTTATTGGCTTTATGCAGCTTCGCAAAGGGCCGAATGTGGTTGGCCCATTTGGTCTGTTCCAGCCTTTTGCCGATGCGCTGAAGTTGATGGCAAAAGAAACCATCATGCCTGCTGGTGCCAATAAGGTGGTCTTTATGATCGCGCCGATGCTGACCTTTATTCTGTCTTTGGTCGCATGGGCAGTGATTCCCTTTGGCGAAGATCTGGTGATTGCGGATATCAATGTTGGTATTTTATATCTGTTTGCCATTTCATCGCTTGGCGTTTACGGCGTGATCATGGCGGGGTGGGCCAGTAATTCCAAATATGCGTTTTTGGGTGCTTTGCGCTCGGCCGCACAGATGGTGTCTTATGAAGTCTCGATGGGACTCGTCATCATCAATGTTCTTTTATGCGCTGGATCATTGAATTTGAGTGCTATTGTCGAGGCGCAGCGCGGCATGTGGTTTGCCTTGCCATTATTGCCGATGTTTGTTGTGTTCTTTATCTCAACACTTGCGGAAACCAACCGCGCGCCATTTGATTTACCGGAAGGTGAATCCGAATTGGTTGCTGGTTATTTTGTCGAATATTCATCAATGTCATTTGCGCTGTTCTTCCTTGGTGAATATGCAAATATGATCCTGATGAGCAGCATGACCGTTGTTTTGTTCCTTGGAGGATGGTTGCCACCATTTGATATTTGGCCGTTGAATATCATTCCTGGCCCGCTTTGGTTTATCATCAAGATCATGATGGTATTGTTTGTGTTCTTGTGGGTGCGGGCAACAACGCCGCGTTACCGCTACGACCAGCTTATGCGTCTTGGATGGAAAATCTTTTTACCGTTCTCGTTGATCTATGTTGTGCTGACAGCGGGTTTCCTGTTGGTAACTGATCGTCTGCCAACTGTGGCTTTGAGTTAAGGAGAAATACGAATGTCCGCTTTGGTAAATGCAGTTCGCTCGTTTTTGCTTCTTGAGCTTGGCAAGGGCATGTTCTTGACCTTGAAATATTTCTTTAAGCCAAAGGTCACGATCAATTACCCTTATGAAAAAGGCAGCCTGTCACCGCGTTTCCGTGGTGAGCATGCGTTGCGCCGCTATCCAAATGGTGAGGAACGCTGTATCGCGTGCAAGCTGTGCGAAGCCGTTTGTCCGGCACAGGCCATTACCATCGAAGCCGAGCCACGCGACGATGGCAGCCGCCGTACCACACGTTATGATATCGACATGACCAAATGTATCTATTGCGGCTTTTGTCAGGAAGCCTGTCCGGTAGATGCGATTGTCGAAGGCCCGAATTTTGAATTTGCCACCGAAACCCGCGAAGAGCTGTATTACGATAAAGACAAGCTTTTGGCGAATGGTGACCGTTGGGAAACCGAAATTGCCCGTAACCTTGCTGCAGACGCGAAATGGCGTTAGGCGGAACGTTATGGCGCATCGATGACAAAAGAAAGACAGCCATACAATGATTGAAGCTTTGTTCTTTTACCTGTTTGCCGGGGTGATGCTTGCTAGTGGCTTTATGGTGGTGGTGTCGCGCAACCCTGTCTATTCAGTGTTGTTTTTGATCCTCGCCTTTTTTAATGCGGCAGGCATGTTTGTGCTGATTGGTGCCGAATTTCTGGCGATGTTGCTTGTTGTTGTTTATGTCGGTGCGGTGGCGGTTTTGTTTCTGTTTGTCGTGATGATGCTGGATATCAACTTTGCTGAAATGCGCGCTGGCTTTCAAAAATATCTTCCCCTTGGGTTGATTGTTGGCGGTATTCTGGTTTTTGAATTGGTTGCGGCAATGTATGGCGATGCCTTTTCCAAGGCCAGCCTGCCAGTCGCCTCAGAAGTTCCCAATACCACCCAGCTTGGCGGCGTGCTTTACACAAAATATGCCTTTTTGTTCCAGATTTCAGGCCTGATCCTGCTGGTGGCGATGATTGGTGCAATTTCATTGACCATGCGCAAACGTGTTGGAGTTCGGCGGCAATCGATTGCCGACCAAAATAGCCGTCGCCGCGAAGATGTTATGGAAATTGTCAAAATGCCATCGGATAAGACCAAAGCCAAAGACGATGCTGCCGCTGGCAGTGTTGATGATAAATAGAGGGTCGGCGCAATGTTGGAATTAACGCTAAATCATTATCTGGCTGTATCAGCCACGCTGTTTGCGCTCGGTATTTTCGGTATTTTTCTAAATCGGAAAAACGTGATCACCATTTTGATGTCAATCGAATTGATGCTGTTGGCGGTCAATATCAACATGGTCGCATTCTCGGCCTATAGTGGCAATCTTGAAGGCCAGATTTTCTCGTTGTTTATTTTGACTGTTGCCGCAGCTGAAGCGGCGATTGGCCTTGCTATTCTGGTCGTGTTCTTCCGCAACCGTGGTTCCATCGCGGTTGAAGATGTGAATATTTTGAAGGGGTAGGGCAGTTCATGTATTCGCTTATCGTTTTCCTTCCCCTGTTAGGAGCCGTGATTGCAGGATTGCTATCCCTTAGCAATCGCGATCGCGCAGCCGAAATCGTCACGGTTTCAGGCCTTTTGCTGTCTTTGTTATTTTCGATTATCGCTTTTGCCAATGTCGCAATTGGTGGACAGCCAGAAACGGTCAATCTGGCGCGGTGGATTTCATCAGGCAGCTTTGTTGCCAATTGGAGCCTGCGGTTTGACACTTTGACCGCGGTCATGCTGATCGTTGTGACCGGCGTTTCCTCAATGGTGCATATTTATTCGATTGGCTATATGTCGCATGACAATGCGCGGGCACGCTTTATGGCGTATCTCAGCCTTTTTACCTTTGCCATGCTGATGCTGGTAACGGCTGACAATCTTGTACAGATGTTCTTTGGCTGGGAAGGTGTTGGTGTTGCCTCTTATTTGCTGATCGGTTTTTGGTATAAAAAGGACTCTGCCCATAGCGCGGCAATGAAAGCCTTTGTTGTGAACCGTGTTGGTGACTTTGGGTTTGCGCTTGGCATTTTGGCGGTATACGCGTTGTTTGATTCGGTTCAGTTTGATGTGATTTTTGCGCAATCCAGCATGATTGCGGCAACTGACATCAATTTCCTTGGCTATCGCCTTCCAGCGCTTGAAGTTGCTGGTATTCTTTTATTCATCGGCGCGATGGGCAAATCAGCCCAGCTTGGCCTTCATACATGGCTTCCCGATGCGATGGAGGGGCCAACACCTGTTTCGGCCCTGATACATGCGGCAACGATGGTGACAGCTGGCGCCTCT
>CAJYBL010000038.1 GCA_913064995.1 uncultured Alphaproteobacteria bacterium | reverse complement strand
AGATCTATTCCATTACCCGAAGATTTCTGGCTGACGTACAATCTGAAGCACAAAGCTTGCCGACAAACTTGAATACAGCCAAGTGCCACGGATCATGAATCAAGGACAGGGTTTACTGAAGCGGTTGTTCTGTCAACTTTGAATTTGATTATAGGGGGTGGGGTAAAACATTCGATGAACATAGGTTCCTTCTTGACCGTCTCTTTCCCTAAATCCTAGACTGGATGGTGTTTGGTGAGAATGCGGATTAGGGACAAAGGCATGCATGATGATTATTGAACAAATTGACCTTTATCATGTGAAGATGCCGCTTCTTGAGCCTTGGGTTACCGCCTATGGCTCACAGAACGACATTGAAAGTGTTTTTGTAAAAATAGAATCTGATGGGATTAGCGGCTGGGGTGAGTGTGCACCATCACCTTTACCCCTTTACAATTCAGAGTTCTCAGCAGGCGCCTTTATTGTTGCCAGGGATATTATAGCACCGCGCCTTATTGGAAAAAGTGTCATCAGCGCAGAGTTTTTGCATGAAATATTTTCTGATTTAAAGGGTCATCAATTTGCTAAATCAGCATTTGACGGGGCTTGGTGGGATGCTCATTCTCAGCGTCACGAGACGCCATTATGGTCTTTGATTGGCGGCACCAAGGAAGTAGTGCCGGTTGGAGCAGACATACCTGTTTTACCTAGCACTGATGAGTTACTTAATCGCGTCGAGATATCTATACAACGGGGATTCCCGCGAATAAAATTAAAGTTCAACCGGCAGTGCACCGTTGATATGATAAAACAAGTCCGAGACGCCTTCCCAGGATTAACAATGCACATTGATTGCAACAGTGGTTTTACGCTGGATGACATCGCAATGTTTCAGGAGCTCGATAAATTAGACCTTAAGATGATTGAGCAGCCGCTTAGCTACGATGATTTAGTAGATCATGCTGAGCTGCGCAAAACAATCCGAACCCCGATTTGTCTTGATGAGAGTATTACCTCGCTGCATCGAGCGAAGAAAGCCATAAAGATTGGAGCTTGCGATTGGATAAACATCAAAACTAGCAGGGTTGGTGGCCTTACAAATGGCATTGCAATACATGATTTTTGTGAAGCCAATGGAGTACCTGTTTGGATAGGTGGTATGTTGGAGTCAGCTGTTGGTCAGGGGCCCTCTCTGGCACTGGCGACTAAAAGTAACGTAAATTATCCATCTGATATATTTCCAAGTGACCGTTTCTTTGCCCAAGACTTTTCTTGCCCAGACATATGCATTTCAGCTCCCGGAGAAATCACCGCACCTTCAAGCAACGGGATAGGTTTTGCACCCAAAATGAACTTCTTAAAAAAATACAGCGTAGCCAAGGCCTCAATTATGGTTCAATGACCCAAGCAGCCCTGCCCAGCCCCCTAAAACTATGCCATTATTTAAGAGATAGAATGCCTTTGACAGAAAAAATATTTGGGCCGAAGGTTAAACCACATAAGGTTATTGCGCATAGGGGGATGTCAGGAAAATTTCCCGAAAACACCCTTATTGCGTTTGATGCTGTAAGGCATGAAGGGTTAAGGTGGGTCGAAACTGACATTAGTATGCTCGCAGACGAAACCTTAATCGTCTTCCATGACGAAGCCCAAGGTCGGACCGTTGCCGGCGACAAACTAGTCGCAGATGCAAAATGGGAAGATTTTAAAAATGCCGATGCCGGTCTCTGGAAAGGCAATCAATTTTCTGGCCAGAAAGTGTTGCGGTTGGAAACATTGATCGCTTGGGCAGAGGTGCATGATATGACTCTGATCCTTGAAATGAAATGCCATGGCAATCGTGAATATCGCTCGGCTGAGTTGCTCGCATCTGCATTGCGGAAAAGACCAAAAGCAAATGTCATCGTTTCGAGTTTTAATATAGATTTTTTGGGCTATTTTCGGATGTTTGCCCCGCACATCCCCCGTGCCAGTATTCATAATTTTTTTCCAAAAGACATACATTTTCTGAAATCCGAGCTGGCGGTAGAGGCGGTTCACCTCGATAGTGACTTGATTATCGCGTCAAATGACGTAACGGTTTTTCATCAGCAAGGCATCAAAATACGGGCCTGGACTGTCAATGATCCAAGCCGTGCTTACGATCTTTTTGATTTGGGCGTTGATATGGTAATGAGTGACTATCCGGAACAGATTTAGATTTTGCTGGCGGTTGAGTCAGCGCCCCAAAATCCTGCTCGAAAAATTGTGGTTAGGACAATCGTGCTCTTGGGTCAGTAAAACGTCTCATTACAACTTCCCCTAACCAAAATTCAAAACTCTGCTCAGATCAGAAACTTCGTAGCCACTTTGTCAGTGATTACGAAATTTAATATATCTTATATTTAGACCTGACTCTGCGGCAATCAGAGTTATCCGCTACGATTTCTTTTGAGTTTTCGAAAGTACAAAGGCTAGATTACCTTTGATAGTTAGCGGGTATATAAATGGACCATTAATGACCTCTCCAGCGACGCCATATCAATTTGACTATGTGATCATCGGGTCTGGATCCGCCGGTTCGGCAATCGCCTACCGGCTGGCAACAGCAGGACAAGGCACAATCGCTGTAATTGAGTTTGGTGGCAGTGACGCTGGTCCCTTTATTCAGATGCCAGCCGCATTATCTTATCCGATGAACATGCCTAGCTATGATTGGGGCTATAAATCGGAACCAGAGGCCGGCCTTGCTGGTCGTTCACTTGTTTGTCCGCGAGGTAAAGTGATTGGAGGATCATCTTCCATTAACGGGATGATATATGTCCGCGGCAACCCCCTAGATTATGATCACTGGCGTGACGTTGGGGCAGATGGCTGGGGCTATGCTGACGTCCTACCATATTTTCGACGTATGGAAACATCGCATGGCGGTGAGTTTCCTTGGCGGGGCAGTGATGGGCCGCTGCATATTACCCGTGGGCCGCGTGATAACCCGCTTCATCATGCCTTTGTTGAGGCCAGCCTGCAGGCTGGTTATACAATGACTGCTGATTATAATGGGTATCGTCAGGAAGGATTTGGGCCAGCTGATATGACGGTTTGGAAAGGCCGCCGATGGTCAACGGCCAACGCCTACCTAAAGCCTGCGATTAAAAAAGGAAAAGTGAGGCTCTTCACCCGTACTTTGGCAGACCGAATTCTTTTTGAAGGGCGGTGCGCCGTTGGTCTTCGCGTTTGGCGCAAGGGCAAATACCAAGATATTATCGCGCAAAAGGCAGTAATTCTATCTGCAGGTGCGATTGCAAGTCCGGCAATTTTGCAGCGGTCAGGTATTGGCTGTGCCGATACCCTTCAAGGGTTTGGCATAAAGACCATCGCCAATCGAAAGGGTGTTGGAGAAAATCTACAGGACCATCTTGAGATTTATTTTCAGATTGCATGCCGCAAACCGATAACGCTTTATAAACACCTCAATCCTGTCTCAAAGGCCTTCATAGCTGCTCAATGGCTATTCTTTAAATCTGGCCTAGGTGCCTCCAATCAGTTTGAAACACTTGGTTTTATCCGATCCGATAAAAACATTCCCTATCCTGATATTCAGTATCATTTTCTGCCAGTAGCCATTCGTTATGATGGCACTGCACCGGCGGCTGGCCACGGCTTCCAGCTTCATGTTGGGCCAATGCGGTCTAAATCACGGGGTCATGTAAAGATTAAATCGTCAAACCCAAACACAGCCCCTGAAATAAAATTCAATTATCTTTCCCACCCAGATGATCTTCCTGAATTTCGCAAGGCATTGCGGCTTAGCCGCGAAATTCTGACTCAAGAAGCGATGCGCCCATTTTACGATCACGAAATTCAACCGGGTGCGAACGCGATAATGGATTCAGATTTAGACGCATTTATCCAGAACCAAGCTGAGTCAGCCTATCATCCTTGCGGAACATGCAGAATGGGGGCTGAAAATGACCCCTTGGCTGTGGTCAGTCCAGATTGCCGTGTCATCGGCACAACAAATCTGTTTTGTGCGGACTCATCATTATTTCCGCGTATCACCAACGGTAATTTGAACGCACCATCAATCATGGTTGGCGAGAAAGCGGCTGATCACATTTTGGGAAATCCTCTGTTAGCCCCGACAAATGATGGTCCGTTTAAGCATCCGGACTGGCAATCGAAGCAACGATAGGCAGGCGGCCAAGCTAGAGTAATTTTCGACTTGCCCTTGATTGTTTAAGCCTTCAACAAAAGATGTCTTAAACTATAACACCCGAATGCCTTCACCAACCAATCAAGTAAACCCCAGTCTGAGACGCAAGCCCTGTGTACTGCAACTCCACCCTTTAAAATCAAGTCTACGGCTGATACAGAAACGCCCTCAGTAACCGCGGTTCAAGGTCAGAGGTCTGAGTTTTGCAAGACGAGGCTGTTGGTCCTTCCTATGTCGAGGCTGTTAGCACGAGGTTCTTGGCTCATGATCCGTGGACCAGATTGGCGCCCAAATAAAAACATTAGCAAGATCATCAGGATATTGTATCACCGGTCTAGTCGGCGTGATGACAGGCCAACCAGAGATCAGCACCCGCCAGATTAGTATCGCCAGATCGGCAAATAACAGGGTTTGAAAACATGGCAAAGACAACAAAGCGCGGCGCATCACATCACGATAACGACGCGCCAGCGCATTTCGTGCCGCTGGCGGTGATCATTGATGAATATGATGGCGTTCTTGGCCAATATATCAGCGCGACTGGTGCGGGTGATGTTGTGGTGACAATGCCGGTTACGGTTGATGTGGCACGCGAAGGCAAACAGAAATTTTTTGTTGCGGTTGCGGTTACAACGGCATTTGAAGGCCCCGAAGCCTTGTCTGATGAAGTTGAACGAACCGCCCCGAAGGATCATCGGCCGGTGTTTGCATGGGTTCCGGCTAATCTTTTCGGCCGCGATGATTTTGGTATTTTTATTGATGAAGTGCCAATTGGCGAGGTATTGAAAAATAGCCTTGTAAATGAAGTGATCGAGCAGGCCGCGATTGAGGCAACTGTTGTAGCACTGGGCAAATAACTAACAATCGGCCGATGTCTGATCACCGGCCATCCTTGGGTAGTTTTGAAGAGCGGATGAAAATGCCAACCATCTATATTGATGCAGATGCTTGTCCGGTAAAGGTCGAAGCCGAAGAGATTGCGAGCCGCCATCAGCTTCGTCTTGTGATTGTTTCAAATGGCGGTATTCGGCCATCAGCAAACCCGCTTGTCGAGCTGGTGATTGTCAGTGACGGTGCCGATATGGCCGATAAACATATTGCCGATCAAGCGCATGAAGGCGATATCGTGATCACGGGGGATATTCCGCTTGCGGCCAAGGTGCTTGGCAATGGCGCGGCGGCAATCCGGCATAATGGCGATATATTTACTAGTGCTAACATTGGTGGCCAGTTAGCAACCCGCGATTTGATGGCTGATATTCGGGCGGCTGATCCATTTTTGGTACAATCCGGTCGCAAAGGTGGCAATGCGGCTTTTTCGGCCAAAGACCGTTCGCGGTTTCGCAATGCGCTTGAGGCGGAAATTCGGAAAACCCTGTCTTTAGGCCTGCGGCGACCGTGATGATGGCGCGGAGCGAACGCCTTGACAGCGTTTCGAGCAATAGCGCACCTGTTCCCAATCACGCGCCCATTTTTTGCGCCATTGAAACGGCCTGCCGCAGCTAGCGCATATTTTTTCTGGCAGATTGGCTTTTTTTAACATTTTTGTCATATTCACAGGCTATGCATCGTTGCTGTTGGCGACAAGCTCTATCATGCTCACAAGGGCCTACCAAGGTCATGAGGAAAAACAATGTCATCCATGCCGTTGCATGTTTTATTTCTATGCACAGGGAATTCGGCGCGGTCATTGATTGCTGAAGGTGTGCTGCGCGCATTAGGCAACAATCAATTTTGTGCCTATTCGGCTGGTTCACAGCCAACTGGCAAACCAAACCCCTATGCGATCGCGGTTCTTCAAGACCATGATATCGACGTTGATTTTGCTGCTTCAAAACGATGGGATGTCTTTGCCGGTGATGATGCACCAAAGATGGATCTGATTGTCACGGTTTGTGATAATGCGGCTGGCGAGGCTTGCCCTATTTGGCCGGGTCATCCGCAGGTGGCGCATTGGGGGGTTGCCGACCCTGCCGCTATTGATGGCAGCCATGAAAAGATTGTTGCGGCCTTTCAAACCACCTATGAGGAAATGAGTAGCAGAATTCGTGCCTTGATCGCCAGCCACCCCACGGCCAAAACGATTGGTGATCTGGCGCGGTCAATCGGCCAAAGTGAGGCGGAAAATAATGACCCGAAATGATCTTTCAAAACGGCTATTTGCTGAATGGTTTGGAACATTGGCCTTGGTGGCGACGGTTGTTGGTTCGGGGATCATGGCCGAAACCTTGGCAAATAATAACGTTGCGCTGGCATTGCTTGGCAATACCATTGCAACCGGCGCCATTCTTGTGGTGCTAATCACCATGCTTGGGCCAGTATCTGGCGCGCATTTCAATCCGGCGGTTAGCGCTGCCTTTGCTCTGAAAGGGGCATTGTCAGGCAGGCTGGCACTGTTTTATATTATCTGTCAGATTGCTGGTGGCATTTGTGGCACCTTGTTGGCGCATTGGATGTTTGCCGCGCCAATCCTGCAGGACGCAACGAATCTGCGCAGCGGGATTCACCAATATGGATCTGAATGGGTTGCCACTTTTGGCTTGTTGATGGTGATTTTTGGCGGCGTCAGGCACCGGCCGGATGCGGTGGCATGGATGGTTGGACTTTACATCACCGCCGCCTATTGGTTTACCGCCTCAACAAGTTTTGCCAACCCGGCCGTTACCATTGCGCGGTCATTGACTGACAGCTTTTCGGGCATCGCTATGGGCGATATGCCGTTTTTCATTCTGGCGCAAATGCTGGCTGTTTGGCCTGCTTGTCGTCTTGCTGGCTGGTTATTTGCAACGCCGGCGCAAAGCGATGATAAAGCCGCCTCGTAAAATAATGCTTTCCAATCGGGCGCATTGGCTATAGGAATGCGGCGCGGATAGAAATTGCCAACCCAAGAGACATTATATGACCCAAGAGCTGCGCAATATAGCCATCATTGCCCATGTTGATCATGGCAAAACAACGCTAATTGATTCGATCATGAAACAAAGCGGCATGTTCCGCGAAAACCAGCAGGTTGATGAACGGCTGATGGATTCAGGCGATCTTGAAAAAGAACGCGGAATCACCATTCTTGCCAAGCCAACTTCTGTCACTTGGAAAGATGTTCGTATCAATATTATTGACACGCCTGGTCATGCTGATTTTGGTGGCGAAGTTGAACGTGTTCTCAGTATGGCTGACGGGGTGATTTTGTTAACCGATGCTGCCGAAGGGCCAATGCCGCAGACAAAATTTGTTCTTGGCAAAGCTTTGGCGCAAGGGCTGCGCCCGATTGTGATTATCAACAAGATTGACCGAAGCGATGGCCGCCCTGAAGAGGTGGTCAATGAAGTGTTTGACCTGTTTGTTGCGCTTGATGCATCAGAAGAACAGCTTGATTTTCCAATTCTCTATGCATCGGGTCGCAGTGGTTGGTGTGTTCGTGAACTGGAAGATCCGCGTGACAATTTGCACCCGCTTCTTGATGTTATTCTTGAACATGTTCGCCCACCGCAAGTCGATCAGGACGCGCCTTTTGCGATGCTGGCAACTTTGCTTGATGCTGACCCGTATCTTGGCCGCTGCCTTGTCGGGCGGGTTGCGCAGGGCAGTGCTTCAGTCAATGACAGTGTTCGGGGTTTGAACCTTGATGGCAAGGTTATTGAAACAGGCCGCTTGACCAAGCTTCTTAAATTTGAAGGTGCATCCCGTATTCCTGTTGACAAGGTCCAAGCTGGGGACATCATCTGCATTGCTGGTTTGGCCAAAACATCTGTTGCAGATACGATTTGCTCACCTGAAGTGACCGCACCATTGCTGGCAACGCCAATTGATCCACCAACGATGTCAGTTACCATTATGGTAAATGACTCACCGTTAGCGGGTCGCGAAGGCAAAAAAGTGACATCGACTGTCATTCGTGAGAGGCTTTTGGCTGAAGCGGAAACTAATGTGGCGATCACATTTGCCGAAAGTGGCGGCAAGGATTCTTTTGAGATTGGTGGCCGCGGCGAATTGCAATTGGGTGTGTTGATCGAAACCATGCGTCGGGAAGGGTTTGAAATGACCGTCTCGCGGCCCAAGGTCTTATATCAAAAAGATGAGTCTGGCCAGAGGTTAGAGCCGATGGAAGAGGTGACGATTGATGTTGATGAGGAGTTCTCCAGTGGTGTTGTTGACAGTTTGAACCGCCGCAAGGGGGAGATGCTCGATATGCGGTCTGCTGGTGCAGGGAAAACCCGTCTTGTGTTCCGCGCACCGTCGCGCGGGCTGATTGGCTACCAAAGTCGGTTTTTGACCCAGACACGGGGCACTGGTGTTTTGAACCGCATTTTTGACTCCTATGCGCTGCACAAAGGGTCTATCGAAAGCCGCCGCAATGGCGCGTTGATCTCGACTGACTCAGGGGTTGCTGTTGCTTATGCTTTATTCAACCTGCAGGATCGTGGGCAAATGTTCGTTACGCCGCAGACACCGGTATATCAGGGTATGATAGTCGGTGAGCATAACCGTGATAATGATCTTGAAATCAATGTACTTAAAGGAAAACAGCTTACTAATGTTCGGTCATCTGGCACCGATGAGGCGGTCAAGCTTGTGCCTGCGCGCCGTATGTCGCTCGAACAGATGATGGCCTACATCAATGAAGATGAATTGCTTGAGGTAACACCGCTGAATTTGCGGCTTCGTAAGATGTATCTTTGTCCACATGAGCGCAAGCGCGCCGCGCGCGCTTGAAGGCTTTGCCTGATAATGATGATTGGACGGCGTGCGACGTATTCTGGCGCCGCGTCAACTGGCATAATGACAAGTCGCAAACAAGCCGATATGATCCTAACGCAACAAGCTACATGTCTTACCCAAGACATGTAGCTTGTTGACCTATTTTGAAAGACAGACCGAGGATAAAAATGTTGGCAGGTGAAGGTTTCAAGCATGTTTATGACAAGGCTGCGATGGCCCGGTCGGTGGCACGGATGCTTCTTGAAATTGACGCGGTTCTTTTTCGTGCGGATGAGCCGTTTAAACTGACCTCTGGTATGATGAGTCCAGTCTATATCGATTGCCGCAAGATCATTTCTTTCCCGCGGATGCGGTCGGCCATGATGGATTATGGCGCAACGGTAATTTTAAATGATATCGGTTATGAATCACTTGATGCCTTGGCAGGCGGGGAGACAGCCGGCATTCCGTTTGCTGCATGGCTTGCTGAGCGGACCCATCTGCCGATGCAATATGTCCGCAAAAAGCCAAAAGGCTTTGGCCGTGATGCGCGGATCGAAGGCGATATTTCCGAAGGCCAGCGTATTTTGCTTGTCGAAGATCTGACAACCGATGGCGGCAGCAAGCTGAATTTTGTCGAGGCCATGCGCACTGCCGGTGCCGAGGTCGCGCATACATTCGTGATTTTTTATTACGATATTTTTAAAGACACACCAGCCCGCCTTGCCGAAGGTGGTATCAGCCTTCACTATTTGGCGACATGGTGGGATGTTCTTGCCGAATGCAAGGATTCGAAAAGATTTGATCCAAAGACATTGGCCGCAGTCGAGGATTTTCTGAATAATCCGCGTGAATGGTCAAAGGCACATGGCGGCGTCTAGCTAATTTGATTTATCTTGCGCCTATTTTGCATTTGCATTTGCAACCATGATTAAATCAAGCCAATGTTTTATTTAGATTTTTTGCTAGTGCCAAAATGTGATTATGCAGAATAATCAGGCAAAATTGGCGGGGAACATTTTCCGCTGCAAGCATATCAGGCTCAAAAATGGCGGATTTCGATAATATCATCATTGGGGCTGGATCGGCGGGGAGCGGTCTTGCCAACCGCCCAAGCAGCAACGGCAAACAACTTTCATAAATAGGCATCTTAGCCATGGCGCGGTTGCGCGAAGGGTGATTGTGATCATCCCCAACGGCAATTGGGATTCATCATAATTGCGAGCGTTTGGATGATTGCGGGTTTTAGTTGTTAGGGTCTTGCCGAAAATATCATGATCAGGGCGCAAAGCGTGGTCGAGCGTTTGATCAATTCTTGCGTCTTGGTGCAAAATTGTTTATGCCAGAAATGCTGGAAATACCGGTTTTGTCTTGGGGGTTTTACGGGTGTCAGTCGGTTCTATTGATTTTGGTGATTATATCGCCAGCTATCCTGATTTTCCAAAAACCGACATTT
>CAJYBL010000037.1 GCA_913064995.1 uncultured Alphaproteobacteria bacterium | reverse complement strand
ATTTCACCCAAGTTGAGCTGCGTTTCGGCCCTAAATCATCGCGCATCATCTCGCTAAAAGCCTCGGCAAAACTGCGGTTTGCTTCGCGGTTCTTTTTGAGAATAGCATCAAGTGGTATCACGATATCACCATCTTTACGCAGCCGCGGCGGGTCATAATTACCAAATCTGGCAACCAATGTTTGCAAGGCTGCCATCAATTCTTTTTCCTGCTCATCATATGCCATTGCCACCTCCTTCTGAACCTCAACAAATCTTGATTGTGACCAATAATCAGATTAACGGCACAGTTTGGCAAACTTCAAGTCACATTGCAGCCTTGATCCAACCAAAGCGGCAAAGATATGAACAAAATAATTTATCAACGACTGTTCGCTATCGGCTTTCTTTCAGCCGTATTCTGAACATTTAATTTGGGCTAACCGGCGTTAGCTACTATCAAGGATATTCTAACTGCGTACTAGACGAGGCCAAGATGAAAAACCAAGTGCAAGTCTTAGTCATTGGAGGCGGCGTTGTTGGCGCCTCGATTTTATACCATCTCAGCAAACTTGGATGCCATGATGCGATCATGCTTGAACGGTCGGAATTGACGTCAGGTTCGACATGGCATGCCGCTGGCGGCATGCACACCATCAATGGCGATCCAAATGTTGCCAAATTACAGCAATATACGATTAAGCTTTATCAAGAAATCGAGGAATTATCCGGTCAGAATATTGGTCTTCACATGACCGGCGGGATTATGCTTGCCGCCACTAACGAGCGGTTTGACTGGCTGAAATCAGTCTATGCCAAAGGTAAATATCTTGGCATGGACGATCTTGAAATCATCACCCCTGAAAGGGCGCATGAGCTTATGCCGCTGATTGATCCTTCGCAGTTTGTTGGCGCCATGTATGATCCGATTGAGGGGCATTGCGACCCTTACGGCGTTACCCATGCCTATGCCAAAGCGGCGCGCAAAAATGGCGCGGATTTTGAAACCCATGTCAAGGTTGAGGCGCTAAGCCAGCAGTCCGATGGCCAATGGGTCGTCACAACCAATAAAGGCGTCATTGTCGCCGAACATGTGGTGAATGCCGCTGGTCTTTGGGCGCGTGAAGTTGGCCGCATGGTCGGGCTGGAACTGCCGGTATTGGCAATGGAACATATGTATCTGTTGACCGAAGACATGCCCGAAGTTGCCGAAATTAATCAAAAAACCGATGCCGAAGTTTTGCATGCTGTTGATTTTGATGGTGAAATATATCTTCGCCAAGAACGCGGCGGTATGTTGATGGGCACCTATGAGCGCACCTGCAAACCATGGTCAGAAACCGAAACGCCGTGGGATTTTGGCCATCAGCTGCTTGACCCCGATATTGATCGGATTGCGCCATCACTTGAAGTTGGGTTCCGCCATTTTCCAGCATTTGAAAATGCTGGAATCAAACAAATCATCAATGGCCCCTTTACTTTTGCACCAGATGGAAACCCACTTGTTGGGCCGGTAAAGGGCATGACCAATTATTGGTCTGCTTGCGCGGTAATGGCTGGCTTTAGTCAGGGCGGCGGTGTTGGGCTGGCATTGGCCAACTGGATTGTGAATGGTGATCCCGGATTTGATGTCTGGGCAATGGATGTATCGCGGTTTGGTGATTATGCCAGCATGGGCTATACCAATGCCCGTGTCAGAGAGAATTATTCGCGGCGGTTTTCGATCCGATACCCGAATGAAGAATTACAAGCCGCCCGCCCCCTATTGACCACCAGCATCTATGACCGGCAGAAACAGGCTGGGGCGCAATTTGGCGCTGCCTTCGGGCTTGAGGTTCCGCAATGGTTCGCACCTGATGGAACTGCCGATGTGTTCTCATGGCGTCGATCGGTTGATTTTGACCATGTTGGCAATGAGGCGAATGCTGTCAGAAACGCGGTTGGGCTTTGTGATATATCGGGCTTTGCCAAATATGAGGTTAGTGGCAGCGGCGCGGCGGCATGGCTTGACCAGCTTCTTGCCGCAGCGACACCGCCAATTGGCCGCATGACTTTGGCACCAATGTTAAAGGATGATGGCAAAATCATTGGTGATTTCTCGCTTTCCCGACTTGGTGATACGCGGTTCCTGATCATTGGATCGGGCATTGCTGAAAGCTATCACATGCGCTGGTTCCTGTCGCATTTGCCCGATGATGGCTCGGTTCAGGTCAAAAGCCTCGGTCTTGACCTTGTTGGGCTTACAATTGCGGGGCCAAAGGCGCGTGAGGTTCTGCAAAAATGCTGCAAATCCGATATTTCACATGATGCAATGCGCTTTATGGCGGTTCGGGAAATAGATGTTGGCATGATACCGGCAATTGTTGGCAGGGTAAGCTATAGCGGTGATCTTGGTTATGAAATCTGGGTAAAGCCGGCAAGCCTTTTACGGCTCTATGATGATTTAATGGCGGCAGGCAGCGATTTTGACATCCGCCCCTTTGGTGCGCGCGCCCTTAACGCCCTTCGACTAGAAAAAAATTACGGATCGTGGGGGCGCGAATATCGCCCACTTTACGGCCCTGTCGAGGTTGGGCTCGACCGATTTGTTGCCTATGATAAACCGGCTGATTTCATTGGCAAGGCAGCGGCATTGGCCGAACGTGACAATGGCGGCAGCATGCGGCTTATCAGCCTTGCCGTTTCCGCAATCGACGCTGATGTTATTGGTGATGAGCCAGTCTCAATTGACGGGACTGTGGTTGGCTGGGTTACATCTGGCGGATTTGCGCATGCCTCCAAAACATCGGTTGCGCTGGCGATGGTGCCAAAGGAATTTGCCCTTCGCAATGATGGCTGGACTGTCGAACTTCTGGGTCAAAGCCTGAAAGCCAGCTTGATAAATGAGCCGCTATTTGACGCAAATACCAGCCGGATGCGAAGCTAGGAAACGGCGTGAAACAGCAACATTTGCCTTTTTTTCAGTCGCCAAAAGGTGATCGGCCATTCCTGGCAATGGGTTTGTTGCTAGTCGGGGTTTTCACGTTGGCGCTTCAGGATGCAACGGTCAAGCTAATTGCCCCTGAAACCTCGTTCTGGCAATTCCAGACAATTCGCGCCATCGGCAATGCGCTTTTTATTGTCATGCTTGCCATGATCAGCGGCGGCTATGGCCTGCTTGTGCCACAAAACTGGCGGCCGGTCTATTTTCGCGCTGTTATGCTTAGCATCTGCATGTTTTGCTTTTTTTCTGGCGCACCTTATCTGACAGTCGCGCAGATGGCTGCTGGATTATATACCTATCCGCTTTTTGTTTCGCTTCTTGCCGGACCAATTCTTGGCGAAAAAGTTGGCCCTTGGCGGATTGTCGCGCTGATGATCGGTGCTGCGGGTGCGCTGTTCATTCTTGACCCGTTTGACGCGCGTTTCTCGCCGATCCAGCTTCTTCCGGTTGCCGCAGGTTTTTTTTATGCTTGCAACATCCTAACCCTTCGCCATTCTTGCCGGCATGAAAACCCTTTATCGCTTACCATTGCGGTTGCCGTTTTGTTTTTTCTGACTGGCCTTGCTGGCATCGTGATTTTGACGCTATTTCCCGTGCCAGCAGATATCGCGGCGGCAATGTCCTTTGTTGCGATTGGCTGGCCAGAATTGACTTGGCTGATATTTGGCGTTGCGATCGCCTGTTCGGTGCTGAATCTATCAGGCAATATCTGCCTTGCACGCGCCTATCAGACGGCTGACAGCAGCTGGCTTGCACCGATTGATTTCACCTATCTTTTATTTGCCGCCTTTTGGGGGCGGGTTATTTTCGACGCATGGCCGCCGCAACAAGCACTTCTTGGTATGAGCTTAATTGCCTTTGCTGGTATCTTGACCGCATGGCGTGAACAAAAACGGCAGGCCAACTAAAAACCGGAAGTAAAAACCACAAGGAAAGACCAAAAGACAGCATGGTTTGGCCTTTGCCATTTAGACAGGCCTGAAATCCTTTGATATTCATCGCATCAGCGGTAAGGTAATGTTCTTCATCCCTGTCCTGCGCGGGCAGATTGCTTTTACGTCTGGAGCCTGTTTTATGAGTGAAATTCTGTCAAACCTAGCCCAAGATTGTCACCGGATTCTTAGCGAGACACCCGGCCCAGATGGGCGAGAAAAAATTGCCGAATTATTGCAAAACCTGCTTTCGGATCCGGCCAATGTCGAGACGCTGGTTCCGCTGACAACAGGTGAACGCGATTTGCTTTATCAAGATGCCGAGCTTGGCTTTTGTATTTTGGCGCATAATTATGACAGCCCTAAAACATCACCACCACATGATCATGGGCCGTCATGGGCGATTTACGCCCAAGCCCGCGGCGAAACCGAAATGCGCGATTATGACAAGATCGAAGATGCCAGCGCCGAAAAAGCAGGCAAGGTTCAGGTATCACGCACCTATCGCCTAAACCCGGGGGTTGCCCATGTCTATAATGAAGGCGATTTGCATTCACCAACCCGCGAAGGGCCAACCAGCCTTGTCCGGATTGAAGGCACTGATATGAGCAAAGTGAAACGGTTCCGCTATGAACTAGCCTAGCCGCCCATTCAATCTTTTGACCCAATCTTTTGACCCAATCTTGCTTCTTACCCGCCCCAATGCCTTTTAGGAAAATGATATGAGTTACGGATTATTCGCCGCGCTATATGACGCTGGAACAAGCTTTGCCTTGATCGATAGCCGTGAGCGGCGCGACTATGTCGCCGGTCACTGGTTTGGCAGCACCAATATACCGCTTTCGCTTTTTTCAACGCGGCTTGGCTATCTTTTTCAGGAACCTGATTTTCCAATTCATTTTCTTGACTGGCAGGACAAGGCAAGCGCTGAGGCCATCCACCAGTTAAAAACGATTGGATTTAGTAATATAACCATTCACAACACCCGAAAGCCGGCGATGATGGGGCGCGGCTTTGTGAAAGGCGAATATGTCTGGTCAAAGGCGTTTGGCGAAGTGGTTGCGCATGAAATTGATCTTCCTGAAGTCACGCCAAAACAATATCTTGCCGATTATCAAGATGCGCAGCTTTTCGATGTGCGCCCAACGGCTGAATATCAAGATTTCACCCTACCAAAGTCGCAAAGCCTGCCAAACAGCCTTTTGCTTGCCAATGTTCAGGCCTTGAAAGACACTGGCAAAATGTCGCTTTTGCATTGCGCTGGGCGAACAAGATCGATCATTGGTGCCTTTACCTTGATGGCATCAGGCTATGATGGCCCATTTGCAGTGTTTCGCGGCGGCACGCAAGCTTGGCAGCTTGATGGCTATGAACGCGAGCATGATGCCAATCGTCTGTTTGCTGCAGACCATGAAGCGTCGGAAGCTGTTGCCAATTTCCTGCGCCGCTGGCAAATCTCCGCAACGCGGGTTACGGCCGATGGGCTTGGTGCCTTTGTTGCTGACCATAAAACAGAGCTACTATTCGATGTGTCAGATGATGGCGCGACTGGCCAGCCGCTGGCGCATGGTGTTATCAAAATTTCGGGAACCAACCTTATCCAGCAGACTGACCGGTCGATTGCACGCTACCATGTTCCGGTTGTCCTGTTTGACCAAGGATCGGGAAGCCGCGCAGCCTTTGCCGCTTTCTGGCTGCGCTGCATGGGATTTAGCGTAACGATTACCTATCTTGATGCGCCCATTGCCGCAATTGAAACCATCACAAACACTATCACCAAAAATATTACCAACAACATTGCTAGCAATGATGCCAGTAACGACACGAGTTCGGTCACGCCTTTTGCCGCGCCCCAGCTGGATATCTGGCAAAAAGATAAAATTGCACTATATGATTTCAGGCCGTCAAAAGCCTTTATCTCGGGTCATATTGCCAACAGCCAGTGGCAGAATATCGGTGCCATTTTGGGTCAAACACCAGCAGATAAGCCAATTGCCATCATCACCAACAATTCTGAGCAAGGCCATATGATTGCCGATTGCCTTATCCGGCATGGCTGGCAGATTGCTGGTATTTATCTTTGGCATGACGCTGATTTTGACATGGCGACGCTAGCAAGTGGTGGGCTTGATTTACCGCTTGATGAACCGGCGCTTTTTGCCGGACGGCATCACGGCGTGTTGCAAGATGCACGCGATTATCTGGCATGGGAAGAAGATCTTCCAAGCGAGATTGATGAATCAATCCATGATTTATGGTGTCAGGAATTGGCGACTTCGCCAAAATTGAACTATTAAGTTGGGCTAGCGCGGCGGATCGGTTTGAATCCGCGATTGTCGCCAGATAATCAGTAAACCGCCGGCAATGATCGCCAGAACGCCCGGAAAAAGGCGGTCTAATGGGGCTTCGGCAAAAAACCACCAGCCCAAAAACATCGAAAAGGGAATGCCAAAATATTCAAACGGGGCAAGCAGGCTTGGCTGGGACATGCGGTAAGCCACAACAAGCCCAAGAACCCCTGCCCCGCCGAGCAAGCCAAGCGCAAGAAATAGGCCAAGATCAAAAGCCGATGCAATTGGCACCATTTCGCCAAAGCTAAGCCATAGCAACAGCGAAAATCCTGCCGCAAAAATTTGTGAACGGAACTGGATCAACCCCGACAAGCGATCAACCGAAAAGATTTTCACAAGCGTACTCGACATCGCATAGCAAAGCGCGGCCAGCACCGGCAAAAGCGAAAATAGCGAAAAGATGCTGCCACCTGGCTGCATAATCATAACAACCCCGCAAAAGCCTAAAATCACCGCCGACCACCGCCAAAACCCAACCACGGCCCCAAGCAGCGGAACCGATAAGGCGGTGACAAAAAACGGCCCTGAAAACGCCAAGGTGGCAACTGTGGCAAATTCCAATTTGCTATAGGCCATGAACAAACATAATTGCGCCAGACTGACGCTGCCGCCGCGCAATGCGCAGATCACCCATTCTTGCCGGTTAAAGGAGGTTTTTAACGCCCCCATCTGTTTGCTATAGGCAAGAAGCAGCAAAATCGGCAGAAAGCCAAAGAAATTACGCGTAAATGAAATCTGGAAAATCGAATAATCAGCAGTCAATATGCGGACAGCGACGCCCATCAATGAGAATGAAAAAATCGCTGCTATAATCGTCAAAATCGCCCGCGTCACATAAAATATCCCTGTAGCACTAAATGCGGCTTATGATTGATTGCCCAATCGCTTGGCCAAACCGCATCGCCGAAATCCAGCAAAATATAAACCGGTAAGATCTATGTGATATCAGTACTAGCTTGCGTTGATTGGATCAACGTCGAATGCCTTGATGGTCATTGAAATCAGCGCGTAATAGCCCAAAACCCCAACAAGATCGACCGTTCCCTCCTCACCAAGAATGGCGATTGCACGCGCATATAACGCATCAGACACGCCGCGAGTCAGGTTTAGTTCGCGCGAAAATTCATAGACAAGTTGTTCATCATCATTTGAAAAATCTGGATCGTGATCGGCCACCAGCGCGTCAACAACAGCCTGGTCAATACCCGCCGCCAGCGCATGTGGTAGATGCGCCTGCCATTCAAACGTCGCATCCCATATCCGCGCTGTTGTTAGGATCGCCAATTCGGACAGACGCGGCGATAACGATGAATCATACCGGCAATAACGACCCAACTTTTGCGCCTTATCGGCCAATTCCGCACGATACAGCCAAACCGCCAATGGCCCGCGCACATTGCCACGTGGGCCAGATACAATATCGTCATAAATCTCTTTTTGACGTTTATTCATCTTGGCTTGGTTAAGCGCCGACAATCGGGCCATCTAGACACCTCATCAAATATTGGCTTGGTCAAAACACCGGAATACGGGGCAGAAAAGCGCTGTGATGCTGACAATCACAACCGATTTTTGCCCCGCCTATACTATAGTCCTGCGCTAGCAAATAGGCCTAGCATTTTCAACCAGCCAACGGCAAAAATCATGTATAGGATAAAGACGAATTTCGTTATGGGGTTATCATGTCAAACCAAACAGCCATTCCCTTCATCCAGATGCGTGGCGGCAGTTCAAAAGGAATTTATTTCCACCTTGCCGATTTGCCACAGGATAAATCAACCCGTGACAATCTGCTGAAATGGGTCATGGGTGCGTATGGCGATCCACGTCAAATTGATGGCCTTGGCGGAGCTGATCCGCTTAGCTCAAAAATCGCAATTGTTGCGCCATCTCAACGTGATGACAGCGATATTGATTACAGCTTTGTGCAGGCGCTTGTCGGCGAAGATGGGCTGGATGACACCCCAAATTGCGGCAATATTCTATCTGGCATTGGTGCCTTTGCGGTTGAAACCGGCTTGATAAAACCCGCTGGTGATCAGGCCAGCATCCGCGTCTATATGACCAATAGCGGCAATCGCTGCCTGCTGCAATTTCCGCTGGAAAATGGATTTCCTATTTATCATGGTGAGGCGCGCATTGACGGGGTATTTGGCTCATCAGCCCCAGTTATGTGTCATTATCAAGATCTGGAGGGGTCGGCCTGCGGCAGCCTGTTTCCAACCGGCAAACATTGTGATGAATTTGATGATGTGCGTGTGACCTGCATTGATAATGGAATGCCTGTTGTTTGCTTGCGCGGTGAAAATTTTGGTCTGAATGGTGATGAAACCCCTGACCAGCTTAACCGTGATGAGATTTTGAAATCGCGCCTTGAGTCGATCCGTCTTCAGGCCGGTCTGGCAATGGGGCTTGGTGATGTATCAGGCAAGGCTGTGCCAAAAATGAGCCTGATTTCAAAACCGCGTGCCGGTGGTGCGGTCAATACACGAACCTTTATCCCTAAATATTGCCACAAGGCCATTGGCGTTCTTGGAGCGGTTTCGGTGGCCAGTGCCGCGCTTTATAAAGATAGCGCCATTCATGATCTTGCAACGCTTCCCGATGGTATAGTCAAAGACATGATCATCGAGCATCCATCAGGCAAATTTGATGTTCAGCTTTGTCTTGAAAACCGTGATGGTGGTTTACAGATCGAACGCGCTGGCCTGCTACGAACGACACGCCTGCTGGCACGGGGTGAGGTCTTTGTGCCAGTCTCGGTTTGGGATGGCAAACAAGTGTAAACACCCGATCAAACGGAGTTTTGTCCGGTCTTGGCATCTGGCAGAACAAGCCGCCCCGACAAGGCAATAATCGCCAAACAGGCGGGTATCAGGCATAGAATGCCGATATTCCAGCTTTGGGTTGTTTCGACGACCCAGCTAATCAAAGCGGGCCCTATCAGCATGCCAAGCCCTTGAATCTGAAAAACCCAAGCGACAAAAACAGGCAGGTTTTGCGGATCATCATTTGTACGACTGACAAGATAGAAAAAAATTGGCGCCGACCCACCTGACACCAAGCCGGTCAAGATCAAAATCAAAACCAGCAAAAATGACGATCGGCTGAAAAGAACCAGCAAAATCAACAAAATCATTACACTGGAAAAGACGAGCCTGACGATATGAGCTGGCTTTTTCCCGGTTTGTAACGCCTGTCCAGCAATCAAATTGCCAACAAAATTAACCGCACAAAACAGCCCCGTGATCATCGCCCCCTCGGAAAGGCTGAACCCGCCAAGCGATTGCGATATCAATGGCATGAATTGAATAAGCGTCTGATAAACCAACGAATGAAGGGCAAAGCTAAGCCCAATAATGGCCAGCAATGGCAAGGCAATCGCCAGCTTTAGCGCGGCAAGATCAAATTGCCGCCGCATCGGTGATCTATCATCGGGAATGAACAACCAGCCAAGACCACAAACAAAAACCGAAAAGCCAAACCCAACCTGCCAGACCAGATGCCAACCACCTTGTTCGATAAGATAGGGCGCGGCGATAATCGCAAGCCCGTTGCCAAGTGGCATAAACCCGCCCCATGTTCCCATCACCCAGCCACGATTTGCCGGATCGGTATGTTGGGCAAGCAGGCTTGGCGCAGTCAAAGTCAAGGCAATCAGACTAACCCCCTCGATGGCGCGTCCAATAAACAGGCTTGTCACTGAACTGCCCATGAGGCTGATGGCATTGCCAATACAGGCAATGATCAAGGCTGCCATTAAAATGCGTTTGGTGCCTGCGCCGCGCACAATTCCACCAATCAACACCCCTACCAAAACCATGATAAGGGTGAACACTGACGCCAACAGCCCGATCTGCGACAGGCTAAGGCCAAAACTGATCGATAATTCATTAATCGAAGGTGCCAATTTGGCAATATTAATGCCGCTTAAGGTGCCACAAAATAAAATGGTGATCGTCAGCCGCAAATCACGTGTAAAAGATGGGGACGGCCTTGCCATGATCTGTCTCAAACCCCTCATGCTTGGTATTATTTGCGGTGGCTGATGACCGTGATCAACAGATCTTCTATTTTGCCGAATATCAGGAAAAGCAGCAAGCGTATTGCCGTAATGCCAATCGCAAAATCACGCTGCCATTGCCGCTGTATCCACCC
>CAJYBL010000036.1 GCA_913064995.1 uncultured Alphaproteobacteria bacterium | reverse complement strand
GAGTGATAAAATTAACAAAACTGATGAAGAATGGCGTGCGCAACTGACCGAAGAACAATATCATGTAACACGCAAACATGGCACCGAGCGGGCTTTTTCAGGCCGTCTTGATAAACATTATGACGCTGGCACCTATCTTTGTATCTGCTGTGCAACACCGTTATTTTCATCCGAGACCAAATTTGACTCAGGATCGGGCTGGCCAAGCTTTTTTGCGCCGGTTGACGAGGCAAATATAGGCAAAACGGTTGATGAAAGCTTTTTTATGCGCCGCACCGAGGTTCATTGTGACCGTTGTGACGCACATCTTGGCCATGTGTTTCCTGATGGGCCGCAACCCACCGGCCTTCGCTATTGCATCAATTCGGCGTCACTGGATTTTGTGAGCGACGAATAGGAGGAGGTGATGGGCAAAGGCCGGTGAAAGCAGGCGAATTGTAATATCCGCCTGTTGTGTTTTACATCTTGCCGTAGTTATGGCGCTTCATCTTGCGGATTTCTTTATCATCCAAGCTGCCATCACCATTGCTGTCCATCTTCGCGAACATGGCGACGATGCGGCCGGTAAACTCGGTTTTGTCGATCATGCCGTCGGCGTTAAGGTCAAGCATTTGAAACCGTTTATCTTGACGACTGGTGAGTTCTTCAAGGCTGATCATACCATCATTATTGATGTCGGGCTTTTTTGCCATGAACGTGTCGCGCTTATATGACGCATCGCCTATATCGGCATTGGCAAGTCCGGTGATGATGCTGCCCGATACCAGAAGACCGGCACCGATCAGAACGGGGAAATAACGCTGTTTCATAGACTTTTCCTTTGGTTGCTGTTTTTGGGGCGCTTTTTTAACGCATTTACGAAAGTTGACACCGGCAGCCGAACAAACAGTGGGTGATGAATTCCAGCATACCGGTGTCACATCTTTACAATCCTGTTAAATAGGGGCGGGAAAGGGGCGCGGCTGTGATCTTTTCGCGGTAATAAATTGGCAATAATTGGGCAATGATGTGCCATGATTTTGGCAGGCATGACTTGCTTTTACCCCGTAGCGGGAATAGCTTGGCGTCAACAAAAGGCGCAGCAGGCGGACCAGACCGGCCATGCTGGCCATGATCAAGGGAAATGGGTAGATGTCTTTGCCGCCTGAAACTGAATTATCAAACCAGATGCCATGGGTTGAAGGGGCAACGCGCGTCTTTGGCGTGATCGCCCATCCGGTTGATCATGTTCGGGCACCAATGGTGTTTAACCCGCGTTTTGCGGCGGCGGGTTTGCCCCATATCATGGTGCCAATCAATGCGCCGCCCGAAAAGCTGGAACGCATCATCAACGCGCTTCGCGCCATGCCAAATTTTGGCGGGCTTGCGGTGACGATCCCGCATAAAATGCCGCTTGCCGATCTTTGCGACAGCCTTGGCACCGCCGCCCAATTGACCGGGGCGGTCAATGCGGTGCGGTTTGATGATGATGGCACAATGCATGGCGATAATTTTGATGGTGCCGGTTTTGTCGCTGGCGCGATTGGCAATGGATATGATGTTGCCGATAAGGCGTTTTTGCTGATTGGGGCAGGCGGTGCTGCCCGTGCGATTGCGGCGGCGCTGGTTGAGGCAAAAATTGGTAAATTGACCATCGCCAATCGCAGCCTTGGCAAGGCTGAAGAACTTGCCAGCCTGCTTGCCAACAAAACCGGCTTTGCCAATGTTCACGCCGCCGCGCTTACTGATTGTGATGGCGGTGACGCTGATATGATCATTAACAGCACTAGCCTTGGTCTGAAACCGGGCGATGCCTTGCCTCTGGTACTGGATGCGGTGCGCCCTGATACGGTGATCGCTGATATCATTATGGTTCCTGCTGAGACCGAATGGCTTTTTGCAGCACAAAAAGCAGGGCTTCGGGTGCATTATGGACGGCATATGCTGGATTACCAAATTGATCTAATCGGTAAATTTATCGGGGCGTTATAGCTAAATGGCCGATTCGGTCATTGAGTTCGTTTGGCCAGACAGCTATAACTGGGCAGTGCTGCACTGGCGTAGTTGTTGGCGCAATCGTTGGAAAATGAGGAAGTGAATGACCGATACAGCAAATGTTTGGACTGATGAACGTCTTGAAAAGCTGAAAGAGCTATGGACGCAAGGCTTGTCCATTTCGCAAATTGGCGAGGCACTTGGCGTATCGCGGAACGCGATTGCTGGCAAAGCCCACCGGATGGGCCTGCCAAAGCGTCCATCGCCAATAAGCCGGCCAAAGGTTGAAAAGCCAAAAGTCGCCGTGCCTGAGGTGACTGAAAATTTGCCATTGCGCCTTGAGTTGCGCCAATTGGAATGGTCCAGAAGCAAATGTTGCTGGCCAACCGGTGACCCCAAGAAAAATGGCTTTGTCTTTTGCGGTGATGCGATTGTACCCGGCAAGCCCTATTGCCTGACTCATTGCCAAGAAGCCTATACAACATCGCGCGACTCAAGCTAACGCCGATGCTAAAACGTCGCGAGGACTATACGCCGCCCGCTTTTCTGGTAACGTCAGTCGATCTGAACATCGATATTCATGAACTTGGCAGCATTGTCACAACCAAATTGGCCGTCACGCCGAACCCCGCGGCTGGTGGGGCGGGGATTTTGCATCTTGATGGGCGTGGGCTTGAGCTTCAATCAATTTCGGTTGATGGCAAACCCTTGGCCGATACTGACTATAGCCATGATGAATCAGGATTGCAGATTACCGGCCTGAATGGTGCTTGTGTTGTTGAAACAATCGCTGAATGCCACCCTGAAACCAATACCGCACTCGAAGGGCTGTATCTATCGGGCGGCATGTATTGCACGCAATGCGAGCCTGAAGGGTTTCGCCGGATCGGGTTTTACCCTGATCGCCCCGATGTGATGAGCATTTTCACCGTTCGGTTAGAAGCCGCACGCGCCCACCCGCAATTGCTGTCGAATGGAAATCTGATCGAAACGGGCCATTGTGGTACTGACCGGCATTTTGCTATCTGGCATGACCCGCATCCAAAACCAAGCTATCTATTCGCGGCGGTCGTTGGTGATCTTGATTGTGCTGTTGACAGCTTTCAAACCATGTCGGGGCGCAAGGTTGATCTTCATATCTATGTCGAAAAGGGCAATGTGGGCTTGACCCATCATGCGATGGATTCGCTGAAACGGTCAATGCGCTGGGATGAAGAGGTTTATGGCCTTGAATATGACCTTGATCTGTTCCAGATCGTTGCGGTTAGCCATTTCAATATGGGCGCGATGGAAAATAAAGGCCTGAATATTTTTAACAGCAAATTTGTGCTGGCCGATCCGAAAACCGCAACTGATACTGACCTTCGCCGTGTCGAGTCGATTATTGCCCATGAATATTTCCATAATTGGACTGGCAATCGTGTGACCTGCCGTGACTGGTTTCAATTAACCCTTAAGGAGGGGCTGACGGTTTTTCGCGATCAGTGTTTTTCAGCCGATATGCATGATGCTGGTCTGCAACGCGCCGATGATGTGTCGATGCTTCGCGCGGCGCAATTCCCCGAAGATCGCAGCCCGACAGCGCACCCGATCCGGCCTGAAAGCTATCGCGAGATCAATAATTTTTACACGGCGACGGTATATGAAAAAGGCGCTGAGGTCATTCGCATGCTTGCTGGCTATCTTGGCAAGGATGGGTTTCGGCGCGGCACCGATCTTTATTTTGAACGCCATGATGGGGCGGCGGTAACGTGCGATGATTTTGTGGCGGCACTTGCCGATGCAAATGGTGTTGATCTGTCGGGCTTTGCTGGCTGGTATTCGCAGGCCGGAACGCCTGAATTGACCGCCAGCCGCGTGGCAATTGATGATAATCAGGCGTTTGCCATCGAATTTACCCAGACTATTCCTGAAACCATGGCAAAGACACCCCGCTTGCCGCTGCCGATACCGGTTCGCATTGGACTTGTTGGCGATGATGGGGCGATTGTACCATTCCGGCTGTCGGCCGATGCGCCCTATCTTGATGAACAGGTGACTCTGGTCACTGGCAAAACGCATCTCCAACCGATTTTCCCCGCATCATCCGGAAAAGTCGTGCCAAGTTTGCTTCGCAATTTTTCAGCACCGGTTATTTTGAAAGATGATTTATCATCATCTGAACGGCTGCATTTAATGGCGCATGATGCCGATATGTTTAACCGTTGGGATGCGGCGCAAACGCTTCTTGCCGATCAAATTCTAGCAATTGCAGATGATCCGAAACATGGCGTTGATGAAACCGCAATTGCGGCACTCGCCAAGGCCTATGCCAACAGTCTCGCCGATCCAGATTTACTGGATATGTTCAAATCGGGTCTTTTGACGCTTCCCGCGATTTCGGTTCTGGAAAGCCGTATGACGCCAGCCGATCCAGTGACGCTATTCCATTCAAGACGGGCGGTTGAGGCGGCTCTTGGGCGGATGCTAGCACCGCAAATCAAATCTGCACTGACCGATGAAAATGTGGCCATCATGGCCAAAACAGATGGTGGGCGTGCCCTGTTAAACCGGCTGTTGGGATTGGCCATTGCGGCCGGTGACAATGCCGCGATTGAACGCGCCGCAAAACAGGTGCATGACCAGAATATGACCCTGTCACAAGGCGCATTAATGGCCTTGAACCATTGTGATCATCCGGCGCGTGCCATTGCTTTGCAGGCGTTTCATGACCGGTGGCAGGACAGCCCGCTTGTCATGGAAAAATGGTTCATGATGGAATCGATGTCGCTTGTCTCTGGCACGGTTGCGCGGCTTGGCGAATTAATGGCGCATCCGGCATTTGATGCGAATAATCCAAATAAATTACGGTCGGTTCTTGGTGCCTTTATGACTGGAAATCCGGTGCATTTCTATGCTGATGATGGATCAGGATTTGATTTTATCGGCGATTACCTGATTGGTATTGATTCGCGTAACCCGCAATTGGCGGCAAGGATGGCTTTGCCTTTGACCCGGATGGCGCAATATGCCCCCGAACGGCGTGCCAAGATGGGCGCGGTTTTGCAAAAGATACAAAAACAGGCGCAATCAAATGATCTTCGTGAGGTCATTGATAAGGCACTGGGCGATAGCCCGACACCCGCGTAACCGACGGGTGATGGGCCATATGGCATATTTTGATGAAACGGACATCGGCGGCGTTAACCATGGGAGATGATCATGGGAGATGACTGGACGCAACTATCAGGCGATTTTCAATTGCGTTTTACCGTAATGCTAGCGGCGCAAAAAGGCCGGAACATGGCCTGTTTCAGCCAAAGTATTTCCCGAGCAATCTGGTGGTGATGGCAATTCATCATTGCGATTTCGGTTTTTGTTTTTTGCGGCTGTTTTGGCTGCTGATTTTGCCGCTTGCGCCGATGAAGACCCGATAGATGAGCCGCTAGATGGACGGGCAGCCGATTTTGCCTTTGCTGGCTTAGCGGGTTTGTCGCTGCCTGCATGAATTTGCACCACGTCATTTTGCACCCCATCACTTTTTGACGCGTCAGTTTCGACGGGCTTTTCCGCTGTTTTCTTGGCATTTCTGCCGCGACCACGACTCTTTGACGCCGGTTTTTCGCCACCCTCTTCTGTCGGTGCGCTGGTTGCACTTGATTGGTCGTTATAGGTTTTGGCAACGTTTTGACCATCACTGATTGTGGGTTTTGACGCTGATGATTTTGCTGCTGATTCAACAATCTTGCCATTAACAACGGTGATTTGCGGAACAGGCTTGCCAATCAGCTTTTCGATAAAGCTAATATATTTGATGTCATCTTGGCTGGCAGCGATGGTAAAGGCACGTCCTGATTTGCCAGCGCGACCAGTCCGGCCAATGCGATGAACATAATCTTCAGCATGGCTTGGCACATCAAAATTGAAAACATGGCTAAGACCGGCAATATCAAGCCCGCGTGCAGCCACATCCGAGGCAATCATAAGCGGAACTTCGCCATCTTTAAACCGCTGTAGGGCTTCAAGGCGCGCTGATTGGGTCATGTCACCGTGAAGGGCAACAGCCGAAAAGCCATGCCGCGTCAGTGATTTAATCAATTCGGCGATATCGCGTTTCCTATTACAGAAAATAACGGCATTCTTGACCGCTTCATGACGCAGGATATCGCGCAAAATCTGGCGCTTTTTCTTGACGTCAGTCCAAATCAAATGCTGGGCAACCGTATCGGCTGTTGCCGCTGGCGGGGCCACTTCAATGACCTTTGGATTCATCACAAATTTTGCGCCAAGCTTCTGAATATCATCAGACAATGTTGCCGAGAAAAACAGCGTTTGGCGCATTCGTGGTAACAGACTAGCGATCCGCTCAACATCGGGGATAAAGCCCATATCAAGCATCCGGTCGGCTTCGTCAATCACCAGAATTTTCACATCATTTAACAGCACTTTGCCGCGTTCGAAATGATCTAGCAACCGACCCGGCGTGGCGATCAGAACATCAACACCCTTGCTGAGCGCTGCATTCTGTTCGGTAAAGCTGACGCCGCCGATCAATAATGCCATGCTTAATTTATGGTATGAGCTGAATTTTTCGAAAGAATCGGCAACCTGTGCCGCTAATTCGCGCGTTGGCGCAAGAATAAGCGAGCGGGGCAGGCGTGCCTTGGCGCGGCCTGAGGCCAGAATATCAATCATCGGCAAGGTGAATGAGGCAGTTTTGCCAGTGCCGGTCTGCGCCGAGCCAAGAATATCGCGGCCCATCAAAACAATGGGGATGGATTTTTCTTGGATGGGTGTTGGGCTGGTATAACCTAAATCGGCTACCGCCCGGCTTAGCTCGTCACTGAGGCCGAGATCTGAAAATTTCAAGGATAAGTTCCTTACTGATATTGACGAGAAACGGTTTGGCGCCCCAAGAGGGCATTTTACCGTAAATTCCATAAGTTTTTATGGGCTTTCAACGTTGCTGGTGATACAGAGTAAAGCTGCTCAGGTCAATCTTTCATTCTATCATCCTTATCGAGCGTTCGATGCCGTCATTCACACCAATTTTTATTCCAGGCCTTCTTTGCACGGAATTGCTTTTTGCCAAACAGCGCGCCAGCCTGCCAAATCAGGGTTATATCGCTGATACAACGCGCCATGATTCAATTCATGAAATGGCACTGGCGGCGCTTGATCTTTGTGATGGCCCATTGGTGCCCATTGGCCTGTCAATGGGTGGTTATGTGGCTTTGGAAATGGCGCGGCTGGCACCGCAGCGGATGGCAGCTATGGCATTGCTTAGCAGCAATTGCCACGATGACAGCACCGAAAGCCAACGCCGACGCCAACAAGCAATCGCTCTTGCCAAACATAAAGGCTTCCAAGGCATCACACGCCATTTGATGCCGCGCCTATTATCTGAGGCGGCATTGCAAGATGAGGTGATTGTTGCCGATGTTCTGGCCATGGCAGCCGATATCGGGCGCATTGGCTTTGTCCAACAACAAACCGCGATTATGCGGCGGCGAGCCCAGCATGACACTTTGGCCAGCTTTACTGCGCCGGTCCTTGTTTTATGTGGCAATTTGGATGTTTTGACCCCACCAAACTTGACGATTGAAATGGCGAGCCTTGCACCACAGGCCGAATTATGCCTGCTAAATGGCATTGGTCATTTGTCATCAATCGAAGCACCCAAGGCCGTTACAAACGCGCTTGAGTCATTATTTGAGCGCGCTGCTGATTAGCGGCTAGGCTGTTTTTCGCTTGCGAACCGAAATATACAGCGCATAGACCGCGACAAAGCCATAAAGCGCGATTGCGGGAAGCGGGATAACCGCGGCCTGTTTGGCCAGGATATTAATCAGTGACAAGGTAATGGCGGCAAATCCAATGCCACAGCCGAATAACACGCGTTTTGTTGTTCGATATCCATCATCGCGAACCAGAAAAATGACCAGACCTGCCAGAAAAGACATTGCCGCAAGGCCGCGCCGCATGATCATGCCAACATGAACCGCTTCATCGCTGGCGCCGGGAAAAATCTGGATCGTCAGCGGTGTTGCAAAGCTGTAAAATAGCAGCCCTTGCAAAACCAGCCCGCCACCAATAAGTCGAAGTGCTAGTTGTGGGCGCATGAAAACCTCGAAATCTGGGGAATGCTATAAATCAAGGTTGGCCAGCGCATCTTCGGCATGATCGCGGATATAACCAAACCGCAATTCGGCCTTTTTACCCATTAATGTATTGACCAGCTGGTCAGTGTGACGCCGCAAATCGGCGCCAACCGAGTCACGAAGCGGCAATGAAACCTGCAGCAAGCGGCGGCTTGCCAGATTCATCGTTGTTTCTTTCAATTGTGATGGTGGCATTTCACCAAGCCCCTTAAAGCGGCTGATTTCAACCTTGCCGCGCCCATCAAAGATGTTTTTCATACTGGCTTCGCGCTGTTCTTCATCAAGTGCGTAGACGGTTTTGCCGCCTTGTGTTAGCCGATAGAGCGGCGGCTGCGCCAGATAAAGCCGTCCAGCCTCAACAAGCTGGGGCATTTCACGGTAAAAATAGGTCATTAGCAATGCTGCGATATGCGCGCCATCAACATCGGCATCGGTCATGATGATGATCCGGCCATAGCGAAGATCATCAAGCCGGAAATCCTTTCCAGTTTTGACGCCGAATGCCAAGGATAGATCCGATAATTCTTGGTTGGCACTTAACTTTTCGATCGATGCGCTTGCTACATTTAAGATTTTACCGCGAAGTGGCAATACCGCCTGAATTTTTCGGTCGCGTGCTTGTTTTGCCGACCCACCAGCAGAATCACCCTCGACTAAGAATAATTCGGTTGCTTCATTATCGCTTGACGAACAATCAGCCAATTTGCCAGGCAGGCGCAGACGTCTTGTTGCCGATTTCCGCGCAACTTCTTTTTCTTTTTTACGGCGTTTACGGTCATCTGCGCGCTCAATCGCGGCATCCAGCAAAAATGTTGCACGTCCAGCATCGGCCGACAGCCATTGATCAAACCGGTCACGAACCGCCTGTTCGGTTTGGCGGGTTGCGTCATTAGACACGAGACGGTCTTTGGTCTGACCCTGAAATTGCGGATCGCGCAAAAACACCGACAACATGATCGCGCCGCCAGCAAACGCATCATCAGCCGTGATATCAGCGGCTTTTTTATTGCCAACCAAATCGCCAAAGCTGCGAAGGCCGCGAACGATGGCTTGGCGAAAGCCTGTTTCATGCGTTCCGCCTGATGGTGTTGGTACCGTGTTGCAATAGCTATGGAAAAAGCCGTCTTCACCCGGGCCAAGCCAAGTGATGGCCCATTCAAATTTCAGCCCGTCAAGCTCTACCACTTCGGCAAAGGGTGTGGAAATCATCAAGGCTTTGTCAGTGGTCGCATCGGTAAGATAATCGGCAAGGCCGCCCGGATAATGCAGGCTGGCCTCGGCCGGAATGGCACCATCATTGCCAAGCAATACCGGATCGCAACGCCAACGAATTTCAACACCGGCAAATAGATAGGCCTTGGATCGTGCCATCCGATACAGCGTGGCAGGGCGGAATTTCGCGCCAGCACCAAAAATTTCAGTATCGGGCGTAAAGCTAACCGATGTGCCGCGGCGATTAGGGGCGGCGCCAATTTCAACCAGCGGGCCAAGCGGCTTGCCGCGCGAAAATCGCTGTTGAAACAAAATTTTGTCACGCGCAATTTCAACCATCAAATCGCTTGATAACGCATTCACGACTGACGCACCAACACCATGCAGACCGCCCGAGGTAGCATAGGCTTTGCCAGAAAATTTACCGCCAGCATGAAGCGTTGTCATAATGACTTCAACGGCGGATTGATTGGGAAATTTTGGATGTTTGCCAGTCGGCATGCCGCGCCCGTTATCGCGAATAGTTAAACGGTCGGCAGACTCAAGATGAATATCAATGCGGTTGGCATGGCCAGCAACAGCCTCATCCATCGAATTGTCGAGAATCTCAGCAGCAAGATGATGTAAAGCACGGTCGTCTGTGCCGCCAATATACATTCCCGGACGATGGCGAACAGGCTCTAGCCCTTCCAATACCTCGATGTTGGACGCATCATAATCATCAGTTTTTGCGGCATTGCCAAATAGATCAGCCATCAATCACTCATCGGGTTTAAAGGCGTTTGCCAGCGGAATACGGCATTAAGACAGTATATCGGTCTTGGATAGCGTCTGTCTACCGTATCTAGCAATGATATGTTGTTTAATGGCCAATATGTTGTGATTGGTTGGCAAAAAACCCAAAAGCGCAACCGAAACGGCAGATTTGTGGGGTGGCACAAAAAAGGCGGGCACCAGACCCGCCTTTTCAGATTATCTTTGCGAACGCTTAATATGAATAATACATATCAAATTCGACAGGTGCAGGTGTGTGCTCCAGACGGATCACATCTTGCATTTTCAACTCAATAAAGGCGTCGATCTGATCGTCAGTGAACACGTTGCCCTGTGTTAGATAGGCGCGGTCTTCGTTCAACGCGTCAAGCGCCTCACGAAGTGATCCACAAACGGTTGGGATTTGTGACAATTCTTCAGGTGGCAGATCATAAAGATCCTTATCCATCGCATCACCGGGGTGAATCTTGTTGCGGATACCGTCAACGCCGGCCATCAGCATGGCCGAGAATGACAGATATGGGTTTGCTGTTGCATCTGGAAAACGCACTTCAACACGTTTGCCAGCAGGTGAATTAACATGTGGGATAC
>CAJYBL010000035.1 GCA_913064995.1 uncultured Alphaproteobacteria bacterium | reverse complement strand
CAATACCAACACCAACACCAGCAAGAGCGATAACGGCCAAACCGGCACCGATCATTTTTGCAGCTTCTACTTCCATAATCATAGTCCTTCCATGAGTTTCTATTTTGTTTAGTCCAATTCACACCGCTGCGATTTCCCAGCGGATTCGGGTAGGCCTCTGCGCCTAATGTAGATGCAGGGCGTCATTTAAATACATACAGGTCAAAATTGTGAAGACATAGGCTTGCAACGCAGCAACCAGCACTTCAAGACCGGTTAGGCCAATCAGAGCGACAAACGGCAGCAATGATCCAGCCATTGCCAGCCCGCCAGCGCCAGAAATCATCACGGCCAGACCAGCGAAAACTTTCAACATGGTATGCCCTGCCAACATATTGGCGAAAAGTCGAACCGACAGGCTGACTGGACGCACGAAATATGAAATGACTTCGATCACAATCAGGAAGGGGATCAGCACCTTTGGCGCGCCAGCCGGAACAAAAAAGCTGAAGAAATGCAGGCCGTGCTTAAATAGGGCAATGATCGTCACGCCAACAAACACAAAGGCGGCCATCGCAAAGGTCACAATGATCTGCGAGGTAAAGGTATAAGAATAAGGGATAAGACCAAGCATATTGCCAAACAGCAAAAACACAAAAAGCGTAAAAATGAATGGGAAATAGGGGCGGCCTTCGCTGCCAACATTGCTTCGCACCATTTCGGCAACAAATTCATACATCATTTCTGCCATGCCCTGCATGCGGCCTGGAACCATATCGGCCCGGCGCATCGCGCTGATCAGAAAAATGGCGCTGACGCTAATGGCAAGCAGCATAAACAAGCTGGAATTGGTGAATGATACATCATAGCCACCAAGTGACAGTTCAACCAATGGCTTGATTTCAAACTGCTCGACTGGGGAATGCATTCCTTCAGAATTGCTCATTGCCTGTCAGCTCCCTTAATCATCTTTGTCTGATGAGTTTTTATGCTCATCGAAATAACCTGCGGCCAAACCTCGGCCAGTAAATACACGCCAAACATTCAACATGCCAGCGATTGCTCCCATAAAAAACATCACCAACAAAAATAGCGGCGATGTATCAAGCCATCGATCCAGTGCCCAGCCGATAAAAGCACCTACCACAACACCGGCAACAAGCTCGGTGGCAACGCGTCCCATGATTGCTGCCATGCCTTTGGGAAGGCCAGATCGGTCAGGCCGGTCTTTTTCTTCCCGCTGCGCTTGCAGTTTGTCCAGACGACGGTCAATCTCCGCGAGACGTTGTTTGTCTCCTTGCGTGTCTTTGTCGTTCATCTGGTCATCCCAATCCTAAAAAGCCGCGTCCGTTGCAGCAGGATATGGCGGGTTCACACGAAGCTATTCCTATGGTTATCCAATACCAATTTGAGCAGACGAGATGTCCCTGTTGTGGACAACGACAACCCCTACCGAAATCGCGCTCAAAATAGGGGGGTGGGTTGGTCTTTGTCAAGCCTTCAATGGGTGTTCTTTTGCCGCAGATTTCTGCGGATTAGCTGGCTTGCGGAAATGTTCATGGTGGATCGTTGAAAAGCAGGGGCTAAGCAACCGCATTATCACGGATTCTTTCGGCTGTCTGAAGATCAACTGAAACCAATTTCGATATGCCGCGCTGTTCCATCGTGATGCCAAAAAGCCGATCCATACGTGCCATTGTCATGCGGTGATGCGTAATCACAAGGAATCGGGTATCAGTTTGGTCACAAATATCACGCAAAAGATCGCAGAATCGAACCACATTCGAATCATCAAGCGGGGCATCCACCTCATCAAGAACGCAAATGGGCGCCGGATTCGTCAAAAAGACCGCAAAAATAATCGCCAGCGCGGTCAGCGCCTGCTCACCACCCGATAAAAGCGACAGTGACTGAAGGCGTTTACCTGGTGGGCTTGCCAGAATCTCAAGCCCAGCCTCAAGTGGATCATCGGCATTGGTAAGCTGTAATTCCGCCGTGCCACCGCCAAACAGCTTTTTGAATAGCCGCTTAAAATGCTCATTCACGTCACCAAAGCTTTTCAAAAGACGTTCGCGGCCTTCACGGTTGAGCTGGCTGATCGCTGCGCGTAATTTGCCAATGGCGGCAATCAAATCATCACGTTCGGTTTCCATGCTGGTGATGCGCGCTGCCACATCTTCCATTTCCGCTTCGGCGCGCAAATTGACAGGGCCGATATTATCGCGTTCGCGGATCAGGCGATGAACACGCTCTTCCAGAACATCAAGACCGGCAAGCGCCTCGCCATCTGCGATGCCCGCAATTTCGGCAACATCTTTTGGCGCACAATTCAATTTATCCGCAATGCGGTCTTTCAATTCGGCAAGGGTGGCGTTGCAGCGTTCTTCGCTGGCTTCGGCGCGGATTTGGTTTTCACGCGCTGTCGCAAGGGCATCGTCAGAATCGCGTTGCAGTGATTCGGCCTCGGCAAGGCTGGTTTCGGCAAGCCGGAGCGCATCGGCTGCATCTTGACGATTCTGTTCGGCAATTTCCAACCGATCACCTATCTCAAGGCGCTGTTTGGCGATGGTTTCGGGAAGGGTTTCCAAACGATGCTGTTCTTGATTGCCATCAATCAGGCGTTTTTCCAATTCGGCAATGCGGCCGCTAGCGCCGTCAAGACGTTGCTGCCATGCGCTTGCTTCTTGATTACAGCTTGATTGGCGGCGGGTCGCCGTGCCAACCAGATCGGCGAGGCGTGATTCGGCCTGCATCGCCTCGGCAAGGGCGGTGCGTGATGTTTCGGCGGCGGTTCGAGCCACCGCTTCGCCAGCGCCAAGGGCGGCATCATCGGCAAGCGCCGCAATTTCAACCTCGCAATTCGCCAGACTCGTAGCTAATTCATCAAGGCTGGTATTTAGCTCGGCCGCCCGGTCACGCCCTGCGGCCAGTTTCAATGCTTCGGATTCGGCTCGGCGGCGGCTGTCACCAAAGGCCTGTTCGGCCTGCATGCTGGTGCTACGACAAGTTTGAAGATGCTCACGCGCGGCGATAAGCGTTGTTTCGCTGCTGCTGACGATGGCGCCGCTTTGATCCAGTTTTTGACCAGCCTTTGCTGCGTCATCTTGCAAGGTGTCAAGACGGCGACGCTGGCGAATTCGCTCGGCGCCTTTGTCAGATTGATTGGCATGGCGCACAAAACCGTCCCAACGCCAAAGACTGCCCGATTTGGTGGCGATGGCCTGCCCGGGAAGAAGGCTGAATTGCAAGGCTTCGGCTATCGATGCGTCATCAACCACACCAACACCGGCAAGTGACGCTGCCAGTGCTGGTGCCCCTGTTACAAAATCAGCAAGCGGCATTGTGCCATCTGGCGGGGACAGGCTGGCTTTGCTGCCTTCGCGCCAAAACCCTTGATTGCCACTGCCAACCGGTGCCGCTAATTCATCTGCAAGATAGCCGGCAAGCGCGGTTTCCATACCATCACTGACCGATAGCTGATCGGCAATTGGTGCAGCATCATGGTCGCCAAGATCAGCCAGAAGGTATTGTAGTGCGTCAATTTCCGCCTGAAGGCGGGTCATGTGGGATTCGCTGTCACGTTTGGCATTCAGCGCGGATTCGGCAGCAGCATTCGCATCGGTGAGGGCTTGTTCGGCCGCTTCCAAGGCTGATTTGGCAGCCATGAAATCGGCTTCGGTTTCTTGTTTGGCCTGATCTGACTGGCTGGCCTCGGCAAGCAGGGTTTCAAGCGACAATTGCGCCAGCGCGGCATTTGCCGATTGAATACGATTTTCGATATCCTGTTTGCGGCTGGCCAAACTATTGCGGGTGGTCGCAGCGGCGCGAAGAGCGGCGCTGGCCTCGGCAAGATTGGCCTCATTCTGGCTTGCGGTCAGGCGTGCCGCCTCCAAAACATCCTTTGCCGCAGCCTGTTGCGGGCTGGCTTCGGCAATTTGAATGGCCAGTGATTCGGCTTCATCGGCAAGCCGCGCAACGGCTGATTTTGCATCATCAAGAAGGCTGGTTTCGCGGGCGATATCTTGGGTAAGCTGGTTTTGCCGGTTGGCAAGCTGGGTCAGGGCATCGGTAACACGCGCCTCTTCACGATCCAATTCTTCGCGGCCAAGCGCCAAGCGTTGATATTCGGCGGCTTTTTCGGCCTCGCTTGCCCGCAGGGGTGGAAGCGATGCGGTAATCTCGCTTCGGGCGGCGGCGCAGCGGGCGGCAATTTCGGCACGCGCACCAACATCTAATTTGGCTGCACCAAGCGCGGCGGTGGCGGCATCGCGATCCTGTTCGGCGGCCATCCAGCGAGCAAGAAGGAATTGTGCCTCGGCTTTACGAATGCGATCGGCAACTGACCGGTAACGTGCCGCTTGGCGGGCTTGTTTACGCAAGGAATCACGCTGTTCGATCAGACCGGCGATGACATCATCAAGCCGTTCAAGATTGGTTTCGGCGGCGCGAAGCCGTAATTCGGCCTCATGTCTTCGTGCATGTAATCCGCGAATATTTGCCGCTTCTTCGATCAGGGTTCGCCGGTCAACGGGTTTGGCACCAACAATCGCGCCAATGCGTCCCTGACTGACAATGCCGGATGATCGCGCGCCGGTGGCGGTATCGGCAAACAGCAACTGCACATCACGCGCCCGCGCCGGTTTGGCATTCACATAATAGCTGCTGCCTTTGCCGCGTTCAATTTTGCGGGTGATTTCCAATTCATCAACATCATTGAATTCGGCAGGGGCTTGGCGATGACGGTTATCAAGTTGAAGGGTGATTTCGGCAAGATTGCGCGCGGGGCGCTGTTCGGTGCCGCCAAAAATCACATCATCCATTTCGCCGCCACGCATTTGGCGCGCCGAGCTTTCGCCCATAACCCAGCGAAGCCCTTCAACAATATTGGATTTGCCACAGCCATTTGGCCCGACAATGCCTGTTAGGCCGGAATCAATCTCAACCTCGGCGGATTCCGCAAAGGATTTGAATCCGGCCATTTTCAGGCTTCGAAAAATCACATTAACAACCTGTCATTAGTGACGTCTGAGATCAGGCGTCCGTTGCATTTATCTTGGCAGCAAAATCTTCATATGACAGATCGCCAGAAATGATGGTTTTGTCATTGACCACAAAAGATGGTGTCGATTGTATTTCCCAGCTTTTATAGGCTTTCTGACGCATTTCAACAATCGCTTCAAGAAGGGGTCTATTGCCCATCACTGCGTCAAAATCGGCGGCGCTCATTCCGGCAAGCCGCGCCATTTGCGACAAGGCGGCAAGCGGATCAGGATTACGTGCCCAGCGGTCAATATCTTTCAACAGCATCGAAATCATTGGAAAATATTTATTTTTTGGCAAAGCCCGTGCCAGTGCATGGCCACGGAGCGCAATTTGATCAAGCGGGAAAGGCTGCATCTCAAACCGCACCATGCCAGTATCAATCAGCCGTGTTTTCACATCGGGAAAGGTATTGTTGTGAAAACTGGCGCAATGCGAACAGGTCATTGAAAAAAATTCAACAACTTTGATCTGGGCATCATCCTTGCCAAGAACGCGCGGTGAGGTCACATGCGCGATCGTTGGCTCAAGGGCAAAGGCAGCGGTTGGCAACAGCGTCATCGCAGCACCCCCCAGCAGGATAGCGCGGCGATCAAGGGCGAAATTCATTTGGTTTTGTTTCATCATGGAGCAATCATAATCCAAGGGGAAAAGCGGGGCAATGCACGATTTCGGGACAATCGCATTTAATTTGGATGCCAATCCTTAGCGTTGGTCTTTTGCGTTAATTCTTTGCACCATCATCGTCGCCAACCGGCCCGCCTAGCCGCCGAAGCGCCGCGCGCAGTTCGGGTGATTTGATATGTTTCAGTTTTTCATCAAGCGTCCAAACATCAGGCGCATCCGAAATTGTGGCCGGTTTTTTGGGCGGCGTTTTGGGGGCTGATGGCGGCAGATTCTGCACAAGGGTGATGCGGCCAACAGCCTGATATCCAAAGGCGGCATTTACCTGATCAATGATCTGGGCTGACATTGCTTGGGCTTGTGGGCCGCGGCCCGAGGTGATTTGCAATTTCAGTGTTCCGTTATTGCGGCTACCACGTGGAAAGTGAATATCTGCCGGTCGGCACCATGCAGCCGTATCGCCAACAATATCATGCCAATGCGAAATAAGGCGGCTAATCGCAAAACCACGCTCATTCGCCGATGGCGCGACCATAGGTTCGATCATGGTCGATAGCCGCCGCATTTTATTTAATCGGTTTTTGGGCGGTTTCACCATAATTTACGATGCCGGTTCAATTGTTGGTTGATGAATAAGAATAAAGGGTTTTGGGCGACTTGACCCAATTGCCGAATATACTAGCATGACCGATCCCTGATACAAAATATGCCAAAACAAATAGGCCAAACAACACAGGCCAAACAAAAAGATAGACATTCACAACGCCAAATCAGATTTTCGGATAACAGGATATAATCGCGTGGGTAATCAAAAATCGCAAACATTCCCAACGGCCGCTTTGTTTGGATGGTATGACAAGCATGGGCGCGATTTACCGTGGCGTCGCCGCTGGCCAGATTTAGCCCCTGCCTATCATGTTTGGCTGTCGGAAATCATGCTTCAGCAAACCGTTGTGGCAACGGTGATTCCCTATTTTCTCGATTTTACCCGCCGCTGGCCAACCATCAATGACCTTGCCTCAGCACCGCTTGATGATGTGTTGGCAGCATGGGCTGGTCTTGGCTATTACGCCCGCGCGCGCAATCTGCATAAAGCTGCGGTGATGGTGGCGACTGAATGGGGCGGACAATTTTCCGGTGATCATCGCCATGCCAATGCTGTTGCTGATTTGCGTGCTCTTCCGGGCGTTGGCCCCTATACCGCCGGTGCGATCGCTGCTATCGCGTTTGGCCAGCAGGCGGTGGTTGTTGATGGGAATATCGAACGGCTATTCAGCCGCTATTTTGCGATTACAACCCCGCTTCCAGCGGCCAAAACCGAAATTGCTGTGGCCTATGCGGCTATTTTGCCGGTTGATCGCCCATCGGATTGGCCGCAAGCCTTGATGGATTTTGCCAATGCGGTCTGCACACCGAAACAGCCGCTTTGTGATGGCTGTTGTTTTGCCGAATCATGTCAGGCTTTGGCGCGCGGCTTGGTTGATCAATTGCCGGTCAAACCGGTCAAAACACCCAAACCAGTTCGGCGGGCGATTGCCTTTGTGGCGGTCAATGATCAAGGCGAAATATTTTTGCATCGCCGCCCCGATCAAGGGCTGCTTGGCGGTATGCTGGCTTTTCCTGAAATTGGCCTTGCGTCAAAACAGGTGGATCAAAATCTTGATCAGACAATGGCACCATTTGCCGCTGATTGGGTTTTGCACGATGAACCTGTTTTGCATGTCTTTACGCATTTTGCGCTTGAGATGAAAATTTGCCTTGCCAGCATTGAGGGGACACCGCAACCAATCGCAGGTGATATCAAAGGCCATTGGGCAAAGCCGCGCCCGGCCGATTTGCCAAGCCTGATGCGTAAAATATGGAAAGCCGCTGCGGCAATGCCGTTACCGCTACATGCCAGCCGCTAGCGGCGACCTTTGATGATTGCGCTTTTAATGATTAAAGTGGCGCATGCCGGTAAATACCATGGCAAGACCGGCAGCATCAGCCGCCGCAATCACGTCATTATCCTTAACTGATCCGCCAGGTTGAATCACCGCGGTTGCCCCCGCTTTGATCAAGGCTTCAAGACCATCGGCAAATGGGAAAAACGCATCTGACGCCGCGACTGATCCAATCGTGCGGGATTGCGGCCATCCATGGATTTCGGCAATGTCCGACGCCTTTTGAACGGCAATGCGGGCGGCGTCAACACGGCTCATCTGGCCGGCGCCAATGCCGGCGGTGCTGGCGTCTTTCACAAAAACAATGGCATTTGATTTCACATGTTTGGTGACTTTCCACGCAAACAGCATATCGGTAATTTCCGATGGGCTTGGGGCGCGTTTGGTGACGATTTTCAGATCGTCAGCACTGACCATGCCGCCATCGTGGGATTGCGCCAAAAACCCACCCGCAACCGATTTGATTTTGATGCTGCTTGTGTTTCGATCGGGCATGTCGCCGGTGATTAGCAGCCGCAGATTGGGCTTTGCCGCCATAATGGCCTTGGCCTCATCGCTGGCATCAGGGGCAATCACCACTTCGGTAAAAATGCTGGCAACGGCGGTGGCGGTTTCGGCATCAAGTGGCCGGTTCATGGCAATGATACCGCCAAAAGCGCTAACAGGATCAGCCGCCAATGCGGTTTGCCATGCCGCTACAAGTTTTTCACCGCTTGCCACGCCGCACGGATTGGCATGTTTGATAATGGCGATCGTTGGCTTGTCGAATTCGGCAACAAGTTCAAACGCCGCATCGGTATCATTGATATTGTTATAGGATAATGGCCTGCCCTGAATTTGCAAAGCCGAGGCAACCCCGGGTCGGTTCTGGCCGGTTTTATAAAGGGCGGCTTGCTGATGCGGGTTTTCGCCATAGCGCAAATCAATGATTTTCCGGCCAGCGGTTGATGTGACTTGCGGCAGGTCTTCACCAAGGCTTGTTGCCATCCATCCTGAAATGGCGCTGTCATAAGCGGCCGTGCGGGCAAAGGTTTTTGCCGCCAGTCGCCGGCGAAGCGCGAGGTCTGTTCCGCCCTGATTTTCGATAGCATCAGCAACATCACCATAATCGGCAGGGTCACAAAGAACGGTTAAAAAATCATGGTTCTTGGCCGCAGCGCGCAGCATTGCAGGCCCGCCAATATCAATTTTTTCAACAAGCGAATCATGGTCACTGGTTTGCGCTAATGTATCTTCAAACGGATAGAGATTTACCACCAGAAGGTCAATTCCCTCGATGCCTTGAGCCGTCATGGCGGCAACATGGTCATCAAGGTCGCGCCGCGCCAGCAACCCACCATGAATTTTGGGGTGAAGCGTTTTGACGCGTCCGCCCATGATTTCAGGAAATCCGGTTACATCGGCAACATCGGTAACACGGAGGCCGGCATCGCGAAGCAGGCTGGCCGTCCCGCCGGTTGATAAAAGATCAATTTTGGCCGCGGCAAGCCGAGTGGCAAGCTCTATTAGGCCGGTTTTGTCTGAAACCGAAAAAAGGGCGCGGCGAATAGGAACAGATGATGAAGAGGTCATGATATGGCTTGCCAATCCTGCTTAGCAGAAAGGTTAAATTTATTGCGGTCTTTATGGCCAAGCTTGACTGGAAAGGCAATTGCTGATCGCGATAAAACCGCCCTTAAGCAATCTAGCCAAGCGGGATAAGATGCATCATCGCGCCAGCCAAGGCGGCCAATCCCAAAAGCCAAAAAAGCCCAAGCCCGCGCCCAAAGGCCAGAAATGTACAAACCAGCGTAATCGCAATCACCCGCAGGTCAAGGCTTGCCAGATCGGGGGTCAGAATGTGGATCATGCCAATATTGGTCATGCTGGTTTCGGCAAAAAACAAATGCAGCGCAAACCACGCAAATAAATTGGCAATCACGCCAACAACGACGGCCATAATGCTTGCCAATGCGCCTTGCAAACGTGGTTGATATGTTAGCCAGTCAAGATAGGGTGCGCCGGCAAAAATCCATAAAAAACAGGGAATGAAAGTTGCCCAAAGTGCAATGGCGGCCCCTGCGATACCGTGGGCAATGCCCGCTGTTTTAAAGGCCGCCAGAAAGCCGACAAATTCAGTCACAAGGATTAATGGCCCGGGGGTGGTTTCGGCAAGGCCAAGCCCGTCCATCATTTCAGCCGGTTGCAGCCAGCCAAGGTGGCCAACGACATCTTGCGCCATATAGGCAAGACCCGCATAGGCGCCGCCAAAAGTCACCACCGCAAGCTTGCTGAAGAAATAGCCAATTTCGGCAAGCAAAGGCGAATCGGCAAAAAGATCAATTGCTAATAATGGCCCCCACCAAATGCCAACCCAAATCAAGACGGTTTTGGCCGAGTCTTTGCCGTTTGGCAAAGGCAGCAATTTTTTGGTTGCTTGGAGTTGGCGATTGTTGGCAAAGCCATAGATCGCCGCCATTGCAATGATCAGGGGAAAGGGCAGGGCAAGAATGAAAATGCCGCAAAAGCCGATGATGGCAATCACCCATTGATGCGGTCTTTGCAAGGCTTTTCCGGCAAGCCGGATCAATGCCTGCAAAACAATCACGACAATCGCCGCCTTCACGCCTAAAAACAGCGCGCCAATAATGCCAAAAGTACCAAAATAAACGTAGGCAATGCCAATACAAAGCATGATCAAGGCACCGGGCAGAACAAATAGCAAGCCAGCAACAAGCCCGCCAAGAATGCCATGAATTCGCCAGCCAACATAGGTGGCTAGCTGCATCGCTTCGGGTCCTGGAAGCAACATGCAAAAACTAAGCGCATTCAAAAATTGCGCTTCGCTAAGCCAGCGTCGTTCGGCAACAATCAGCCGGTGCATCAGTGCAATCTGCGCTGTTGGACCGCCAAAGGATAACAGCCCGATCTTGCCCCAGATAGCCGTTGATTGCAAAAGCGGTGGCGGCGTCTTTCTGCCGATATTATCTGATCTGGATAGGGGCGAGGTTTGGGTCAAAAATGGAAACTTTCAGTGTCGGTCAAATTCGTGAGGCAATTATCTTGAGACAAACATATTTTGCAATGATTGTCATTTGCCAAGACGGTATTTTACGACGGCTCGTTCCGCTGGAATGCCCATTTGAC
>CAJYBL010000034.1 GCA_913064995.1 uncultured Alphaproteobacteria bacterium | reverse complement strand
ACTTGAAAAGCTGTTAGCGCTTCCTGACCAAACTGTCGTTTATTGCAGCCATGAATATACGATTGCCAATGCCGCCTTTGCGCGGTCGGTTGATCCAGATAATGCCGCGCTTGCCGCACGCCAAGAGGCTATTGCCGAATTGCGTGAAAACGGCTTTCCAACCGTGCCAACACGCCTCGATCTTGAAAAGGCAACCAACCCGTTTTTACGCGTTGATAATGCCGCTATCCGCGCACATCTTGGCATGGAAACAGCCAGTAACGCTGCGGTTTTTGCCGAAATACGCAAACGCAAAGATCATTTTTAGCAAAGGCTAGTTGCCTAAAATACATTTTTGCCTTTTACCGAAAAAGGCAGGCAAGATGCGCCAGAATTGATAATTTTCCAAGGCCAGAAACAGACCTTTATACGGTGAAGCGTTTCATCATTATCGCCTAACTGTTTGGAGAATAATTTTTGGAGGTGCCTTGCCTTGGTGAATATCCAGAAAGGACTGCACCCCCGCATCAAGATGCCGAATTTCAGCCCAGCCCTTGCCACTAATCTTGCCGCTGGTCAGCAAGGCCAAGGCTTCGGCAAAGTCGTCTTTACGATAGCAATAGGTGCCTTGAAAATTAATCTCCTGTAAGGTGATGCGGCGCGTATCAAGGCCGGGTTCATTATCCTGCAATCCAATATGAACGATAACCCCACCCGGTCGGACAAGCGTACTTGCCGCACGGCGTGTCGCCCCTGATCCAACGGCATCAATGATAATATCAACCCGGCCAGGGTCAGGCGTTTGGCAAAGCGGATCATAGGCCCGCATGACGCCAATCTTTTCCAGCATGTCGCGGCGAAGCGCATTGGTTTCGGCAATCTGGATATTGCCATATCCATAGGCCTCGAACACCAGTGCGGCCAAAAGTCCAATCGCCCCACCACCAAGAACAACAATGGCTGCATCACGATTATCGCCAGCAAGCTGGCAGGCAAGCCGCACCGCATGAACCGAGCAGGCCAACGGCTCGGCAAGCGCCGCTTCGGCAAATGGCAAATCATCATCAATCACGGTTAGATTACCAGCATCAATCGCCAGCTTTTCAGCAAAGGCACCTGGAACGCGCATGCCAATTAATTCACGGCTTGCGCAAAGATGCTCGTCGCCACTATTGCAAAAATCGCAATCACCACAGGTCATCAGCGGGTTAATGGCCACCCGCTTTCCCGCAAGCGGGCCGGTTAGAACAATGCCAACCGCCTCATGCCCAAGCACCAATGGCGGCACACGCCGTTCATCATGCCCATGCCATGCATGCATATCCGATCCACAAATGCCGCAAAATGCCAGATCAACCAAAACCTGATTATCGCCCACAACCGGTACGTCAACATCACGAATTTCCGACATTTGCGTGCCGGTATAAACAAGCGCCTTCATTTCGCTGTAAATCCTCCATCAACGGCAATCGACTGGCCGGTGACATAGCCGCTAGCATCCGATGCCAAAAACAGCAATGGCCCGCGCATATCCTCAAGCGCGCCATTCCGACCAATCGCCGTTGCCTCCGCCAGCCTTTGCGCTGCTGCCTGATCAGCAAATAACGGTGCGGTTAATTCGGTTGGAAAAAATCCGGGCGCAAGCGCATTGGCGGTAATGCCATATCGTGACCATGCTTCAGCCATTGCGCGGGTTAGCTGCAAGATACCGCCTTTGGCCGCACCATATGAAATGCCGTTTTCAAAAGCGCGTGTTGATTGAAGTGACGCAATATTAATGATGCGCCCCCACCCATTCTGTTTCATATAAGGCACAAATTTCTGGCTAACCAAAAACGGCACATTCAAATTGAGATCGACCGAATAATGCCAGTCAGATTCAGAGATGTCATCAGCATGGCGCCGCGGATTTATCCCCGCGGCATTGACTATGATGTCGGGTTGCTTATCCATTGCCAAAATCATGTCAAACAAATGGTCAGTCGCCCCGCGCTCAACTAGATCAAGCGCAAATATAGCGCCGTCATGGTCGCCAAGACTGGCAGATAGCCGGTCTTCACGGCGGCCAACAAGATAGACCCGCACTCCAGCCTCGGCTAAAGCTTTTGCCATGAACTGGCCAAGACCGCTGCCACCGCCAGTGATCAATGCGGTTTTTCCAGCAACATCAAAAAGGTTCATGCCGGCATTAGCCAAGGTTCTCTCCAGGGAAATATTTGCGCAACCTTACATCAGCTGCGCGCGCATGGCCTTCCATTCCCTCAAGGCGTGAAATGCGCGCCGCTGCCTGTCCAACCTCACGATTGGCCTCTTTGGTCATGCGCTGCGTTGTTACGATTTTCAGGAATTTATGAACCGAAAGACCGCCTGTGTAATGCGCCGCACCTTTGGTTGGCAGAATATGGTTCGTGCCTGAACATTTATCGCCATAGGTCACGGTGGTTTCTTCACCAATGAATAATGAACCGTAATTTTTCAGACGCGCCGTATACCACTCATCCTTATTTGTATGAATTTCCAGATGTTCAGGTGCATATTCATCCGACACTTGCGCTGCTTCTTCATCAGTATCGCATAAAATCACCTCGCCATAATCTCGCCACGCAACGGTTGCGGCATTGCGAGCGGTTTCGGGCAAGGCATTAATGTGACGGTCCATCTGCGCCATAACATCATCGGCAAGCTGACGAGATGTTGTGATTAGCCAAGCTGGTGAATCGGGGCCATGTTCGGCCTGACTGACCAGATCTTCGGCAACGACGGCCGCGTCGGCGGCTTCATTGGCAATCACGGCAATTTCGGTTGGACCTGCAAACATATCAATGCCAGCACGCCCATAAAGCATACGTTTGGCCTCGGCAACAAAACGGTTACCCGGCCCAACCAACAAGCGGGCAGGCTTGCCGGTAAATAGACCAAAGGCCATCGACGCAATGCCCTGAACCCCGCCAAGTGACAAGATCGTATCGGCACCGCATAAACTCATCGCATAGATAATCGCTGGATTTGGGCCTTCAGCGCCATGTGGCGCGGTGCAGGCAACCACATGGTCAACACCAGCCACCTTGGCTGTTGCGATTGACATGATTGCTGACGCCACGTGCGCATACCGCCCACCAGGAACATAACATCCCGCTGTTTCGATCGGGATCAATTTCTGGCCCGCCCACAACCCTGGTGACAGCTCAGTTTCAAATTCATTGACTGAGGCCAATTGCGCTTTAGCGAACTTGGTTACGCGGTCATAAGCAAATTGGATATCATCCTTCAGTTGCGGCGACACTGTTGCCGTTGCAGCAGCAATCATCTCGTCACTGACAATCACACCGCCAGAATAGCCATCAAGATCACGACCATAGGCAAGCGCCACTTCTTCTCCGCCAGCCTCAATTTTTGCTAACATATCTGCCACAATATTGCGCGTTTCATCACTACCAGTTTGTGGCGTTTTTTCTGCCTTTTTTAAATATTTAATTGTCATTTCAATTCCTGTTGACCATGAGAATAAGTTAAAAGCCACAATGCAATTTGTGGGAATAAAAAGACCTTTGCAAGGTCAATCATTGACACCATCATGATTTGCGTCGTGAGGTGACAGGTATCCCTTGTATTCCATCCAAGCACGGCACCTCTCGAGAAATAGGCACATTTTTTCTTCCGAGACCTTAAAATTAAGTTTCTGACGAGGGCTGGTGATGGCCCAGTTACCTACCAGCTTAACCTCTGAATAGAATTAACTAGTAAATTAATTTATTTTTTGATACTTTTAGTCTCTTTTATGGCATAAAAATATGCACGAAATCACGCCCCATTCAAGTGAAATGTGATTTTCGTTAAAATTTTTTGTTCAAAATTGGGCTACTAATGGGACCAACAATGACCAACTCAACAGCGCCGAACTTAAGAATTTTGAGAATTTTTGAAGTAATTGCCGATGCGGGCCAGCCAATGACCCCAACCGAAATCAACGAGCGGCTTGATTGGCCAAAACAAAGCCTGCACCGATTATGTCAAACCCTAATTGCCGAGGGCTATCTGGTTAAACAGGCTCGTCGCCTGCATCCAACAAAACGGCTTCTCGGGCTTGCAGCAGGATTGACTCAACATGCCGCCGGCCAAACTACACGCCATCAAATTTTGCAGAATATCGCTCGCGAAACAGGCGAGACAGTCAATTTTGTTAGGCCCGAAATCAAAGGGATGATTTATGCCGACCGCGTTGAAACCAATTGGCCCTTCAGGGTTTTGCTTCCGGTGGGAACGCATGTGCCATTTCATTGCACGGCAAGTGGAAAAACCTATCTTGCCAGTCTTCCAGCGGCAAAGCGGCGCACCCTTTTGGCAAGTTTGGATTTACGCGCCTACACCAGTTGCACCCATAGCAGCATTGATACGCTTGAGGATGAATTACAGCGGGTCAGCAAAAATGGCTATGCGCTCGATATGGAAGAATTTCATGAAGGCATGATCGCCATCGCTGTACCGGTTCTGGATTCGCGTCGTCGCTATGTTGCGGCGCTTGGTATGCATGGGCCAAAACAGCGATTCGATCTTGATGATGCGCTCGCACGGCGCAGCCTTTTGGTCGAGTCGGCCAAGGTTATCTCACAAACATTTGGCTATTGACAGCGGCTAGCTACGGCGCGCCTCACCCGCACTGGCAATCAATGCGGCAAAGCGATACAGCCCATGGACAAATTTTGAAAATGGCAAAATCAAGAAAAAGCCGTAGACAACGCCAAGGTGAATTGCAAGCGTCACGCCCATAAAGCTGGTCTCGCGTACCACCAGCAACAATAAGCCAGTAAAGCTGACAAAAAACAGTGAAACAATAAATGCGTAATCCATGCCGAGCCCTTCATTATGCCGAACCGCCGTATGCAAGCGCCTCTTTTCAACAAACAGGCCAGCAGTACCAATGCATAAAATGATCCCGCCAACTGTGCCTAAAACCACCGGCAGCTCGAAATAGCCATATGGCGCCTCACGGCCAAAGCCATAATGATAAATCGTGCCAACCGACGTTGCGGCAAAACACAGCAAAAACCCATACATCGTCAATTGATGATAAATGCGCCGCGCATTGCTTGACCCGTCATCGCCTGTTGGACAACCCGGCCCAGAAAAAATTCTGCTAGAAGTATCACCGCCAAGATGGCGCAGCGTTGCCGAAGCCTTGACCGCATCGACAAGATCGGGGAACCCGCCCCATTTCGCCCCTGTATGATTCCAGTAACGCCGCCAACCCATAATAAATGAAACCAAAACAAATGCCGAGATTGCCAATGGCACTGCGGCCATCATCGTATGGGGCATGATTCGGTAAAAAGCGCCCTCACCTAAATGAATGCCCCAGAAAAGCTGTGGCGCAATCATCGCAAGCATCAGACCAACCGTTAACGCCAAACCGGCAGACACGCCAAGCGTAACAAACAGTCCATTGCGTCTGAACAGACCTGCCAAAGGCGCCGGCCAAGCATAGGCTGCATAGCTGTCATTTCGGGCAGCAGCAAGCGCTTGCGGCACGTTCACGCCAAATTCATGTGGCGGCGCATATTGGCACGCATGATAGCAAGCCCCGCAATTATGGCATAGATTGGCAAGATAGCTGACATCTCCCTCGTCAAATTGCCGCCGGCGGGTCATTGCCGGGAACACAGCGCAGAACCCCTCACAATAACGACATGCATTGCAAATTTGCATCACCCGGATGACTTCGCCAGCTGCTTCTGGGTCAAGAAGCGCCTTGAGGTCAAACCCATCAGTTTCGATATTATCGGTTAAGGACACGCGCTGCCTCCGCTCCTGCAATCCGGCCAAAAACACCGCCAATTGTCATTCCAACTCCCCCCAGATAGCCCTGGCCAAGAATATTACCTGCCATAATTTCTCCCGCGGCAAATAAATTTGCAGCTGGCTTGCCACCTTGCATCAAAACCTGTGCCCGATCATTTACTGCAACACCCATATAGGTAAAGGTAATGCCTGGCCGCAAAGGATATCCATAAAAAGGTGGTTTGCTAATTGGAGCTGACCAGTTAGTTTTTTCAGGCGTTAAGCCATTAGTTGCTTTACCATCAAGACTCATTTGATTTATTGGGCCATCAGGACAGGCCGCATTAAACACATCAACGGTCTTTTTTGCTAATTTTGGATTAAGCCCGAGCTGATTTGCCAAACCTTCGATGCTGTTGTCTGTGATTGCGGTAAATACCGATGGCATAAAGCGTTTCACCCCATCCGAATCAATGATCGCATAGGCAATCTGATCAGGCTGCCCCGCCACGAGCCGTCCCCAAATCGCATAGCGTTTTGGCCAAAAATCTTCACCCTCATCATAAAATCGTTCAGCATTCTTATTCAACACAATGGCAAATGGTACTGCATCAACACGGCTGGCAATGCCACCATCATATTTTGGGGCCCGTGCATCAATGGCCACCGCATGACATTGATCTAGCGCGCCAACCGGCTGCGCACCGCGATCAAGCAAAACCCGCAACACCTTGCCCTTGTTATAAGGTGTACCTCGCACCAAAAAATTTTTCGCAGCGTCACCCCAGCCTTCAGCAAGCCAATCAAGATCAGCTTCAAAACCACCAGCAGCGGTGATGAGCTGTTTACAATTCAGTTGCAACACTTGCCCTTGCCATTCGACATCAATCGCCTCGCAAAACCCATTCTCAAGCTCGATATCGGTAACCTCAGCATCATAGATAAAGGTGATGCCAATCGTTTCGGCATGACGGCAAAGCGCATTCAACATGGCCCGCCCACCGCCAAGAAAAAAGGCGTTTGTATGACTAAGATTCAAGGTGCCAGACAGTGCTGCCTGAAATCTAACACCGCGCTCACCCAACCAATTCATAAGAGTTTGCGAGCTCTTCAATGTGATCTCAGCAAGATGCTCATTTGTTACACCCTTGGTAACTCTCATGAGATCTTCCCAATATTCTTCAAAACTGTAACGCCCGGTCATAACGTCGGTTGGCTCATCATGCATCACACGCAAATTACGCGTGTGGCGTGTATTGCCACCACGCATATCACGCGGCGCCGAGTCTATCACCAACACCGAACAGCCGCGTTCGGCAGCCGTGATGGCCGCACAAACCCCGGAATTGCCGCCACCAATTACGATAATATCCCAACTTTTTTCAATAATGGGGCTCGTGATTTCATTGGGCATAAGACTGCCTTGATCTACTGCATACAATTGCATACAATATAGGAAAAAGGAGGCGTTCATGTCAACCGACTGGGCGGCACATAACCTAACAGTCCATAATCATCATGGTGGCAATCTGGCAGCAACATCGCGGATCAGGCATGTTCTGATTACAGCCATTACCGCTGGCGATATTGCGCCCGGCGCCCGGCTAAAGGAAATTGACCTTGGCCAACAGCTCGGCGTTAGCCGCACACCGCTTCGCGAGGCCATGTCAGCATTAAAAGCCGAAGGGATTTTATCTATTGGTGATGATGGTGGGCTTCGTGTTCGCACCCTTGGTTATCAGGACATTCACGCGCTTTATCAATTGCGCGCCAAGCTGGAATCAATGGCGGCTGAATTGGCGGCTGCGCAAGCAAGCCCTGCCGAACGCGAATTCATTGCCGAAATCCGCGCCAAAGAGTCAATTCTCGTTAATGATGGCACCAGCCCTGCAACCCTTGCCAAGCTGAATGGCCAATTTCATCAATCCATCGCCCTTGCTAGCCACAATTCCTTTCTGGTCGAGACCTTGCAACGCCTTAGCACCTTGATGGTGCTTCTTGGTCCAACCGCCTATAGCCTTGCTGAGCGGGTTTGCGAAATTGGTGCCGAACATGACGCGATCAACAATGCCATCCAGGCGCACGACCCCATCACCGCCAAACAGGCCGCCAGCACCCATCTTCAAAATGCGGTCAAAGCGCGGTTACAAATCATCGCATCTGGGCATAAGGACAATATGGACTAGCCAATTTCATGCCCAAAACTAACTGGGGGCTGCCATCATCCCAATCCACCCCACCTGTAGGAGTTCCCATGCGGCCCGTGCTTTCGGATATCCAAAACATTTTTGTCACTTCTAGCATCGCCTTTGTTACCGGCTATGTTTTTCAGATTTTTGGCCTGCCAGCGCCCTTTCTGCTCGGCAGCTTGTTTGGTGTTTGGATTATTGCCGGGATCATTCCGCCCATTCGTTCGCGCGTTGGCATTCCGCGCTGGGTTTTTGTGCCGGTTATTCTTGGGCTTGGCACGCTTATTGGTGCCAGTTTCCGATCCGATATCCTTGCCCATATCGGATCGTCAGGCATTACCGTTGCCGCCATGTTCCTGGCCACGATTTTGGCAACGCTTGTTGGTCTTTTCTATTTAATGCGAATCCGCAAATATAGTTTCATCATGGCGCTGCTAAGCTGTATTCCAGGTGGGCAGGCCGAAGTGCTCACCATCAGCCGCGATCTGGTGGAAAAAGATTATGTTGTGGCCTTGTTCCATCTGGTTCGTGTTGCGCTGGTATTTTGTTCAACGCCGTTCATTCTGGCCTTGGTTGAGGGTCAGGCCGCTGTCGCCGCGTCAAATTTGGCGCTGCAAAGCATGCCAAGTATTGTCAACCTTGATATCAAAACCCTTTTATCCTTTATCGCAATTGCGATTTGCGGCTTGCCGGTCGCGCGGCTATTACGCATCCCGATGCCGCAACTAATTGGGCCATTAATGATCAGCTCAGCGCTACATATCCTGGGCTTTGTCGAGATACCCCGTATTAGTGAATTTGTGATTCTGGCACAGGTTGCCATCGGCGGATCGGTTGGCGCGCGTCTTGCCCGCGTGCCATTTGTCGAGCTTGCTGTCTATTTGCGTGACGCGCTTGTCAATTCCGTCATTGTTCTTGGCACTTATGGCATCACAGCTTATGGATTATCGGCATTGACTGATGTTGATTTCATCAAAATGCTTTTGGCTTTTGTCCCAGGCGGTCTTTACGAGGTAACTTTGCTGGCTTTGATTTTTGGATTTGATGTTGCCTTTGTTGCCTTTCATCACACCATCAGGGTGATGCTGGTATTCCTTGGGCTTCCGTTTGTGATTGCCTTTGCCAAAAAGCACAATCTCATAACCGACAATGTCAAACCATCGCATTGACCATTTCAAACCGAAAAACCAAAAGGATCAAAACCATGAAAATAGCAATTTTGGATGATTGGCTCGAATGCGCCTTGGACAGTTGTGACTGGAACCGGCTTGGGGTCGACGTGACCATTGATACATTCCATGACACCATTGCCGGCACCGCCCTTGTCGAGAGGTTACAGCCCTATGACATCATCTGCATGATGCGCGAACGTACGCCCATTGATGCTGCGCTGATGGATAAGTTACCAAATTTGAAAGGCATTGTAACAAGCGGTATGCGAAACGCCGCGCTTGATATTGACGCTGCCAAATCGCGCGGTTTGATGGTTAGCGGCACCGGTTCGCCGGGTCATGCTACATCTGAACTTGCCTTCACCTTGATCGCAATGCAGGCACGACAAATTTTTGCCAGCGCAACAGCGATGCGTGACGGCGGCTGGCAAACGCATCTTGGCCGTGATCTTCGTGGTGCACGACTTGGCATTTTGGGGCTGGGCAGGCTTGGCGCGCAATTGGCTGGCTATGCCAAGGCTTTTGGCATGGAAATTCAGGCCTGGTCGCAAAACCTGACTGAAGAAAGGTGTGATGAGGTTGGGGTTTCTTATGTTGATCGTGACACGCTTTTCCGCAGTTCTGATTTTATTTCGATCCATCTAAAACTATCGGCGCGTGTTCGCCAGCTTGTTGGCGCAGAGGAAATAGCCATGATGAAACCCGATGCCTATCTGGTCAACACATCGCGTGCGCCCATTATTGACATGGAGGCTTTAACCAATGCGCTGGTGAAACGACAAATTGCCGGGGCCGCGATTGATGTTTATGATCATGAGCCTGTTCCCCCTACCGACCCGATTCGAAACACACAAAATCTTTTGATGACACCACACATCGGCTATGTCACCCGCGAAACGATGGATATTTTCTATGGCGAAACGTTAGACGCTGTCGAAGCGATGATCGCTGGCACCCCAATTCGCGAGCTGATGCCATAATCCTTATCACGGCAGATTATCGTTGATTGACCAGGCAGCCTATTATGGCAATTTGCCGTCTACCACCCATTGCCAATAAATCTGGTAAACCGAATTTGTTTAGGCCATGCCTAAAATAGATATGAATGGCTATTTCAGACAATGTCTGTGCTTTAGCGGATCTTATTTCTAAGAATTTGGTTTTTTGTTGGTGAAACACAAAATTGCTGCTGGCATCGCACCCTAAAACTGCTATCTTTTGGTCTAAATTGGTTAAGTTTACAGGGAATCCGCCGCGTATGCGACCCAACGCGTCTCAATCGACAGATTTGCACCCAATATTTTCCTTTGCAAATGGGGAATTGGGGATGGTTTCTAACCATTTCATCAGATCGATTGAAAAAATCACTGGACAGCCTCGCATCCGTAAAATCTATTTTGACTATGTAGATGATGATTTGCCGCCACAGAATTTCTGGTCAGATGCGCTTGGACGGCTCGATATTTCAATTGATCTTAAGCGAAAGTATCAGGATGGCATTGCTGCTTCAATTCCGGCCACTGGGCGTGTGCTTGCCATTGCAAACCACCCTTATGGTGTGATTGACGGTCTAGTGCTTTGCGCATTAATGGCCGAAGTTCGCCAGGATTACAAAATCATCACACATCGCGTCCTTCGTCAGGCTCCCGCTGTTATGGACAAAATTCTCCCTATTGATTTTGACGAAACTGAAGCGGCATTGGCCAATAATTTAAAAACAAGAGCCGATGCCGCAAAACATTTGAAAAATGGTGGCGCGGTAATCGTTTTTCCAGCTGGCGCAATTTCGCTGGCGCCTAACCTTGTTGGCAATGCCATTGATACTGAATGGAAAACGTTTGCCGCCAAGCTGGCGCAGGTTCCCGACACAACAACCATCCCATTTTATTTTGATGGGCGGAATTCGCTGTTATATCAAATGGCGCGCCGGATCAGCGTAACGCTCGGCTATTCCTTGATGTTCCGCGAAATCTGCAAAAAGATGGGCCATACAATTTCTTTGGAGATGCGCCAGCCTGTTCATGCCAGCACCCTTACCCAATTTAGCACCCGAACCGAAGTGACCGAATATTTGCGCA
>CAJYBL010000033.1 GCA_913064995.1 uncultured Alphaproteobacteria bacterium | reverse complement strand
ACGCGCTGGCAACGCATGCGGCAAGCTGGCGGCGCGACACAGCGGCCGAAAAAGCCGCCACGCCATCACGCAGCAAAGCCGGAGGATCAAAATAATGGCATCTCGTTCCGCCGCATCCGGCAGCCCGCAAACCAAACCCCAGCGTGCGGTCGCACGAATCGACAAAAATGCGACTGTCAATTTTACCTTTGATGGCCGCAGCTATCGTGGCTTTGCTGGTGACACGCTGGCATCGGCATTGCTTGCCAACAATGTTCATCTTGTTGGCCGTTCATTCAAATATCATCGGCCACGCGGCATCATGGCGGCAGGTTCCGAAGAACCAAACGCGCTGATCCGACTTGGCAAAGGCGCTTATGCTGAACCCAATTTACGCGCCACTCAAATTGAGATTTTTGAGGGTCTTTATGCCGAAAGCCAGAACCGCACCCCGTCTTTGAAACTTGACATTGGCGCCATTAATTCGATTCTCGACCGGTTTTTCCCAGCAGGGTTTTATTACAAGACCTTTATGTGGCCAGCATCAATGTGGATGCGCTACGAACATGTCATTCGGCACGCTGCCGGTCTTGGCAAAGCTGCTGATGATCATAATGACCCTGACCGCTATGAAAAAACCCATGCGCATTGCGATATTCTTGTTGCTGGCGGTGGCGTAACCGGCTTGATGGCAGCGCTACAAGCGGCAAAAAGTGGTGCCCGTGTGATTCTGGCTGATGAGCAGAATGAATTTGGCGGCTGGCTGCTTGGCGAAGCCGATATCGTAATTGGCGATGCTCCGGCGTTCAACTGGATCAGCGATATTGTGGCCAAATTAGGCGCCATGCCGAATGTAACCTTGCTTCGCCGAACCACGGTTTTTGGCTATCTGGATCATAATTACCTGACCTTGAATGAGCGCGTAACCGACCATCTGCCATCACGACCAACGCATCTGCCACGCCAACGTTTGTGGAAAATCCGCGCAGAACAGGTGATCATTGCGCAAGGCGCCCATGAACGGCCATTGGTTTTTGCAGGCAATGACCTTCCCGGTGTTATGCTTGCCGGTGCGGTGCGCACCTACATCAACCGCTATGGCGTTTGTCCGGGACAACGCACCATCGTTGTTTGCAATAATGATGACGCCTATCGCACCGCGCTTGATCTTCATCATGCTGGCGCGCTTGTCATAGTTACCGATCTTCGGGCAAATGCAACCGGCCCGCTGATGCGTGCAGTTCGCGATGCTGGTATCGAAATTCTGCAAGGCCATGCCATCATTGCCGCCTATGGTAATCACCGCGTTGCACGGGTTGAAATTGCGCCTGTTAATGACAGTGTTACCGAAATCACTGGCGATATTGATCATCGTGATTGTGACCTGATTGCCATGTCGGGCGGTTTGTCACCTGCGGTTCATCTTCATTCACAGGCCCGCGGCAAATTACAATGGGATGATGCGAAATTATGCTTCCGCCCATCAGCGACACATGAGCCAAGCTTTAACATTGGCGCCTGTAATGGCAGTTTTGACCTTGCTGCTGGTTTGAAAGAGGCGGTTCGCGCTGGCACCAAAGCCGCAAGCGCAACCGGCCATAAAACAACCGCGCTTGATACGCCTGATGTGCAAAGCCATAAACAAAGCTGGCGTCCGCTTGCCGCATGGAAAATTCCAAATGGTCATGCCGCCGGACGCGGGCCAAAAGCCTTTGTTGATTTCCAGAATGATGTCACCGCAAATGATGTGTCGCTTGCGGCGCGCGAAGGATATCAGTCGGTTGAGCATCTCAAACGCTATACCACCACCGGCATGGGAACCGATCAGGGCAAAACATCCAATATCAACGCCTTGGCCATTCTTGCCGATGCGCTTGGCAATGAAATTCCGGCCGTGGGCACAACCACTTTCCGGATGCCCTATACCCCGTCAAATATTGGCGCCATCGCTGGCCGCGATATTGGCGATCTTTTTGATCCGGTTCGCCTGACCCGCATGGATGATTGGCATCGTGCGCATGGTGCGACCTTTGAACATGTCGGGCAATGGATGCGCGCTTGGTATTATCCGCAAAATGGCGAAACCATGCAACAAGCGGTCAATCGTGAAGTCAAGGCAGCGCGGACAACAGCCGGACTGCTTGACGCCTCAACGCTTGGCAAAATTGATATTCGCGGGTTGGATGCGGCCGAATTTCTGAACCGCCTTTATACCAATGCGTGGAGCAAGCTTGGCATCGGCAAGTGCCGCTATGGCCTGATGCTGAAAGACGATGGCATGGTAATGGATGATGGCGTGACCACCCGCATTGGCGAAAATCATTTCCACATGACCACAACCACCGGCGGTGCCGCTGGGGTTCTGGATTGGATGGAAGAATGGCTGCAAACCGAATGGCCTGATCTTGAGGTTTATCTGACGTCGGTAACTGAACAATGGGCGGTTGCCACATTATCAGGGCCGAATGCTGGCAAGATTTTGCAAGATACCGGTATCGATTTTGATCTGTCACCAGCCGAATTTCCGTTCATGTCGATGAAGACAGGTCATATTGGTGGGCTGGCAGCGCGTATTTTCCGCATTTCATTTACCGGCGAGCTGTCTTACGAAATCAATGTGGCGGCGCGTCATGGATTGGCACTATGGACCCGCCTGATGGACGCAGGCAAAGCGCATGGCATCACCCCTTATGGTACCGAGGCAATGCATGTTCTTCGCGCCGAAAAGGGTTTTATCATTGTCGGACAGGAAACCGATGGATCGGTAACGCCGCATGATCTTGGTATGGATTGGATTGTCTCAAAAACCAAACCTGATTTCATTGGCAAGCGCGCGTTGGCGCGTCACACCATGGAATATGATGATCGCAAACAGCTTGTTGGATTGCTGTGCAGCGATCCATCAACAGTAATCCCTGAGGGCGCGCATGCGGTTCTTGATCCGAACCAGCCTTTACCAATGAAGATGCTGGGACAGGTGACATCATCCTATTTTTCACCAAATTGTGGACGCTCGATTGCGATGGCCATGTTAAAAGGCGGCCATGCGCTAAAGGGGCAAACGGTTTTCTTCCCAATGCTTGATGGTTCGGTTTTGAAAGCCGAAATCGTCGATACGGCATTTTTTGATCCAAAGGGAGCGCGCAGCAATGGCTAATTTATCAAGCAGCAGACCAGATTTTTCCGGCCAGACAGCCCTTGCTGGCCTTGCTAGCAACACAAGCGCTAATCCTGATGGTGGCGTGATTGGACTTATTTTTGGTGAGATGGCGCATCTTGGCAAACTGAATCTTCGTGGCCAAAACGACCTTGCCAAAGCGGTAAAGGTGATCACCGGCTGCACATTTCCGCCAAAGGCCAACCGGTTTCAATCGGCGGGCGACCGCCATGTGGTATGGCTTGGACCCGATGAATATCTGTTATTATGCGAAGCTGGTAAAGAACAAGAGCTGCAAGACAGCCTGAATAGCATGATCCCATCACCGCATTTTGCCATCACCGATGTCAGCGACAGCCTATGTGCGCTATCGCTTCGTGGGCCTGCGGTTCGCGCTGTTCTAGCCAAAGGTTGCGGGCTTGATCTGCATCCAAAGAAATTCGCCGCTGGCCAATCGGCGCAAAGCCTGCTGGCACTATCTACGGTGACATTGATGGCTGTAGCAGATGATGCCTTTATTCTGATTTGCCGCACCAGCTTTGCCCCTTATGTTCAACGCTGGCTCGCCGATGCTGCTTTGGAATACGGCTATCAATATATTGCCTAAGCTGCGGTCACATCAGTGATCTCAAACCCAAGCCGCATGAGATGACCGGCTGCATGAAAAGCCCCAAAAATTTTAATAAGAAGATTTTAATAATCAGTATCGGGCAATTCTTCCATGCGTTTGTCGATAAAGGCACGCAAGGCTTCGTCAATCGCTGGATCGATTTCTGGCGTTTCATAGGCAGCCAGCATTTCACCCGCGCGTTTGCACGCGCGAGCGCTGCTCTCAACACTGCCTTCAGATGACCATTGCTCAAATGTTGTATTATCGGCCATTTGTGACCGCCAAAACGCATCTTCAAAATTAGCCTGCGTATGCGCCGACCCCAGAAAATGCTGACCAGGCCCAGTTTCGCGAAGCGCGTCCATGGCCTGACCATTTTCCGACAGATCAATGCCATTGACCAGTTTTGGCATCATTGTTAATTGATCGGCATCAAGCAGCAATTTGGCATAATCAGCAACCAAGCCACCTTCCATCCAGCCAGCCGAATGCAACACAAAATTCGTGCCACCCATGATTGTTGGCAAAATCGTATGAGTCGATTCATAAGCTGCCTGCGCATCAGCCGTTTTGGAACCGGTCAGTGATCCGCCTGACCGGAACGGCACGCCTAAACGACGCGCCAGCTTGGCACAGCCATAAAGCACCTTTGCCGGTTCGGGCGTGCCAAAGGTTGGCGCGCCTGTTTGCATTGACATCGAGCTTGCAAAACTGCCGAAAATAACCGGCGCGCCCGGATTGACCGCCTGCGCAAAGGCAATGCCACTCATCGCTTCAGCAAGTGTTTGTGCCAATGTACCAGCAACCGATACTGGCGACATCGCACCGGCAAGGATAAAGGGCGAAATGATGGTTGCCTGATTATTGCGGGCATAGACTTTCAATGCCCCAAGCATGGTGTCATCCCATGTCATTGGTGAATTGGCATTGATCAGGCTTGTCAGCACCGTGTTATTGGCAACAAATTCATCGCCAAATAGGATTTTCGACATATCAATCGTGTCTTGCGCACGGCTTGGCGCGGTAACCGACCCCATATACGGCTTGTTGGAAAAGCGCTGATGCGCATAGACCATTTCGAGGTGACGTTTGGTCACTGGCAAATCAACCGGCTCGCAAATCGTGCCGCCCGAATGATGCAAGCCCGGATGCATATAGGCCAGCTTTACCAGATTGCGGAAGTCTTCCATCGTCGCATAGCGGCGTTCATTATCAAGATCACGCACAAAGGGCGGGCCATAGACCGGTGCAAAAACCGTATTCATTCCGCCAATTTCAACTGAACGTTCGGGATTGCGGGCATGCTGGGTATAGCCAGATGGCGCGGTCGAACAAAGCTGGCGTGCAAGGCCACGCGGGAAATGCACACGCTCACCTTGCACGTTACATCCAACATCACGCAGAATCGTCAAGGCTTCGGGATCATCACGAAAATCAATGCCAATTTCCTCAAGGATCGTTTCGGCATTATTTTCAATAATCTCGGCGCCTTCATCGCTTAGAATATCAACAGGGGCTATCTTGCGAATAATGAATGGTGCGGCGGCCTGCTGATTGCCTGAAGATCGAGCGCTACGGCGCGCATCGCGTCCGCCACCACGGCGATTCCGGCGATCTGGTGTGTTTGTGTCAGTCATTTAACAAATCCTCATAAACAGTCAATTCGGCAGCTAGGCGCGAAGGCGGGCATTGTCAGGATCAAATGGCGAATCCTCAAGAACGGTCACCGGCAAACGCTGATCCAGAATATCAATCATCAATTTGGTACCAGGTGTCGCCAAATCTGGACGAACCATTGCCAATGCCAACGATTTTCCAAGCCGGAATCCATAACCACCACTTGTGGCACGGCCAATCACCGTTCCACCTTCGGTCATGATCGGATTGCCACCAATGGCATCAGCATCGGTTGTATCATGCACCTCTAGTGTTACCATGGCATTGGCAAAGCCGCGTTCTTGCCATTCGGCCAATTGACGCTGGCCTTTGAAGTCACCCTTATTCAGATGCACAAAGCGGTGCAAACCGCTTTCCAATGCCGCGTATTCGATTGATAGTTCGGTGCCAACCAGACGATATGATTTTTCCAGCCGCATCGCATCCATAGCCCGAATGCCAAATGGCTTTAGCCCAAATTCAGCACCTGCCGCCATCAACGCATCAAAAATATGGTTCTGATATTCGATCGGGTGATGCAATTCCCAGCCAAGCTCGCCAACAAAATTCACCCGAATGGCCATTGCCGGCGCCAAATTCACATCAATCATCTGTCCAGAAAGCCATGGGAAAGCCTTATTCGACAGATCGGCGCGGGTGATTTTGTCAAGAATATCGCGTGATTTTGGCCCCGCCAAAACCAGCACGCCAATTGAATTGGTTAGGTTGTCGAACCGCACCGAGCCATCAGTCGGCATATGTTTTTTGATCCAGTCATGGTCAAGGCGTTGCCCTGCCCCTGCCGAAACAAGATAAAAACTCGTTGCGCTTTCCCGCTGGATTGTGAATTCGGAATGCACGCCGCCGCGTTCAGTCAAGGCATGGCATAATGCCACCCGCCCCAGTTTTTTCGGTAATTTATTGGCAACAAGATGATCTAAAAACGCCTCTGCACCAGGCCCTGATATCCGCGCTTTGGCAAAAGCAGACATATCAAGCAATCCGGCATTTTCAGTAACGTTACGAACCTCATTGCCGATATGCGCAAAATAATTTGACCTGCGGAATGACCAATGATCTTCTTGCGGCACGCCCTCAGGGGCAAACCAATTTGCCCGCTCCCAACCAAATTTCTGTCCAAAAACCGCGCCAAGCGCTCTCAACCGATCATAACAAGGCGCGGTGCGAAGCGGGCGTGCTTCGGTGCGTTCTTCATCGGGAAAATGCGTGACAAAAACATTGGCATAAGCTTCTTCGTTTTTGACCTTCAAATAGGATTTTGTTGCATAGCCGCCATAACGCCGGGGATCGACCCCCAACATATCAATGGTTGGCTCGCCCTCGACAATCCATTCAGCAAGCTGCCATCCGGCGCCACCAGCCGCGGTAATGCCGAAACTATGGCCTTCATTCAGCCAGAAATTTGGCAGGTCCCATGCCGGCCCAACAATCGGATTGCCATCAGGCGTATAGGCAATCGCACCATTATAAACACGCTTTACCCCTGACTCGCCAAAGGCAGGAACACGGTTTATTGCCGAATCGATATGCGACTCAAGCCGTTCTAAATCTTCTTGGAATAATTCATATTCGGAATCATCGCTTGGCCCATCCAGATAACAGACTGGCGCGCCTTTTTCATAAGGGCCAAGGATCAAGCCTCCGGCCTCTTCGCGCATATACCATTGTCCTTCGGAATCCCGAAGAACGCCCATTTCGGGCTTGCCATCACGGTGACGCGCCTGAATATCGGGATGCGCTTCGGTTACGATATATTGATGCTCGACCGGAATGACCGGAATATTCAGCCCAACCATTTCGCCGGTTTTCCGAGCAAAATTGCCTGTTGCGCTGACCACATGTTCACAGGTGATATCGCCCTTGTCGGTAGAAACAATCCAAAGACCATCATCACTGCGGGTAATCGCCACTACTGTGGTATTGCGATAAATTTCCGCGCCACGGTCACGCGCACCGCGTGCCAACGCTTGGGTTAAATCAGCTGGCTGGATATAGCCATCTTCCGGGTGACGAATGGCGCCAACAAGCCCGTCAATATTCGCCATTGGCCAATAATCCAGAACCTGCTCAGGTGTCAGAAAATCAACCTGCACGCCAATCGTGCTGGCAACACCGGCATATTGCCGAAATTCATCCATCCGGTCTTGATTGCTGGCAAGCCGGATATTGGACACATTGCGGAATCCGACATCCATGCCGGTCTCTTCTTGCAATTCTTGATAAAATTTCACTGAATATTTGTGAATTTGCCCAACCGAATAGGACATGTTGAATAATGGCAACAGACCTGCCGCATGCCATGTCGAGCCCGAGGTTAACTCCTTACGCTCGACAAGAACCACATCACTCCAGCCCTTTTTTGCCAGATGATACAAAGTGCTAACACCAACGACGCCACCGCCAATTACAACAACACGCGCATGCGACTTCATGCCAAGTCTCCCGCAAAAATAAAGCTAACCCGCGACACCACCAATAAGGGGCATGTCGCATGACGACAATATAGTACGGAGAAAATTTGGCAAAAAGCGTCTAGCAAACGACTGTATTTTGACAAAATCGGGCGATGCATGCCGCAAACAGACAAAAACCCAAATATGACGGCAATTCGAGGCCCGAATTATGGTCGGCGATCTATGGATTCAGCCGTTGAATATCCCAGCCACCATCAGCCTGTAACAGGAACCGGAACCGGTCATGCAGCCGGTGTTCACCATCATGCCAAAATTCGATTTCCTGCGGCTTTAAACAGAACCCACCCCAATGAGGCGGGCGTTCAACAGCGGCGGGAAATTGTATTTCAACGGCTTTGACCTCGGCTTCGAGCGCAGCGCGGCTGGCAAGCGGGCGTGATTGTGCTGATGCCCAAGCACCAATCTGGCTGCCGCGTCCACGGCTGTGAAAATATTCATCGGATTGCGCGGCTGTTGCTTTGGTGATATCGCCCACAACCCGCACCTGACGACGCTGGCTTTTCCAATGGATGCAAAAGGCGGCTTTGCCCGTCGCCAGCAATTCATCCGACTTTCGGCTCTCATAATTGGTGAAAAACAAAAACCCATCAGGCGACCAGCGCCGTAACAAGACCATCCGCACCGACGGCATGCCGCTAGCATCAACCGAAGCCAATGCAATCGCATCAGGATCATTGATTTCGGTTTTTACCGCCTCATCAAACCAGTTTTGAAAAAGGGCAAAAGGGTCGGTTCCGGCAGTGATTTCCATAGGTTTTTGGCTCCATTGATTTCGCCCGCGATCGGGCATGCCCAACAGGGGCTGATCTCAATGTAGGGGCTTGGATGACTTGGTGCAACGCGGCTATAATACAAATTTTAATGTTGATGTTGTTTCGTACCGGTTCACCAGTTTTAATCGTGATGGGAAATATGCAAAAAATCATTCAAAATATCATAGAATTGCCATATTCACCGCAGATGGTAAAAATGCTAGAATTGAAATAGAAACTTTTGTTGGCTGTTATCGTTCCGCCACTTGGCCGGATAACGTCGCAAATGACAAATGTGACAAACCAAAACCTAAAGGTGTAACATGACCAGATTGAAAGTGAATACGCCGCTTTGCCGCCTTCTCGCTCCAGTTGCCGCCGTGATCATGTCTGGATCACTGATGGTTGGCAGCGCCGTCGCAGAAACGCGCATTGAAACGGTTGTTGGCACAGTGGTAGACACCATCACCCTGACATCAACCTATATTCGCAAAACGCCAACAGATCAGCGAAATTGCCGCACCGAAGATGTGCCGATTTACGCCGAGAGTGAGGGCAACTCCGAACTTGGGTCAATGATTATTGGTGGCCTGATCGGATCGGCTGTCGGTAATAAATTTTCCGACAATGATGGCGCTGGCGCCGCCGGAACTGTCGCTGGTGCTATTCTTGGCCGCGAACATTCGAAAAACCAGAAAAACAGTCGCATTGTTGGCTATAAACAGCAGGAGTCCTGCACCGTAAAGACCGTGATGCTGGAAGAAAATGTCAGCGAAATCACCGGTTATAGAAACCATATCGAACTTGACGGCAAAATCATCAAGCTTGAAAGCAAAAGCCCCTTGGCGGTTGGTTCACGCGTTGAAGTGGTTCGCCGGATCAGCTATTCGCTTCGTTAGAATCAATAGTCACCCTCCCCCAATCTAGACCATACAGGTGATGATCCGTGATTTTCACGGCATCACTTGTATGTTTGGCTCGTGTTGGAGTAAACTCCAGCCATCAGACCATTACAGCATCTTGTAAAACTATCTTTCGATGAAAAAGGGCAGTCATTCATGTCAAATACAGCATCATCATCTGGCGTCATGGCGGGCAAAAAAGGCCTTATCATGGGCGTTGCCAATGACCGTTCAATCGCTTGGGGCATCGCTGCCAAACTTGCTGAACAGGGCGCCGAGCTTGCATTTACCTTTCAAGGTGAGGCTTTGCAAAAGCGGGTTGAGCCGCTTGCAGCCTCGGTTGGCAGCGATCTTGTCATACCATGCGATGTCACTGACGAGGCCAGCATGGATGCCACTTTTGATGCGCTGAAAGAAAAATGGGGCAGTTTGGATTTTGTGCTTCACGCCATTGCCTATTCCGACAAGGAAGAATTGAAAGGCGGCTATGTCGATACAAGCCGCGATAATTTCGCGCGGACGATGGATATTTCGGTCTATTCCTTTACCGACGTTGCGCGCCGCGCCGCCGCAATGATGAATGATGGCGGCTCGATGCTGACCTTGACCTATTATGGTGCCGAGCGCGTCATGCCACATTACAATGTGATGGGGGTTGCGAAGGCAGCCCTTGAAGCCTCAATTCGTTATCTTGCTGTTGATCTTGGCGGACGCAATATCCGCGTCAATGGTCTGTCGGCTGGCCCCATGAAAACCTTGGCCGCATCTGGCATTGGCGATTTTCGGTATATTCTGAAATGGAACCAGTATAACTCGCCGCTCAAGCGCAATGTGACGCTTGCCGATGTTGGCGGGGCTGGCATGTATCTTTTGTCTGATCTGGCATCGGGCGTGACTGGCGAAACCCATCATGTCGATTGTGGCTATCATGTTGTTGGCATGAAAGCCGTTGACGCGCCTGATATTTCAGTTGTCTAGCATGGCAGATAATAGTTTCGGCACCTTATTCAATGTAACGAGCTTTGGCGAAAGCCACGGGTCGGCAATTGGCTGTGTTGTCGATGGCGTTCCGCCAAATCTGCCGCTTAGCGAAGCCTTGATCCAGCCTTATCTTGATCGTCGTCGCCCGGGAACAAGCAAATTTGTGACCCAGCGGCAAGAAGATGATCAGGTGGAAATCCTGTCGGGCATTTTTGACGGCAAAACCACCGGCACGCCAATTGGCCTGTTAATCCGCAATAAAGATCAACGGTCAAAAGATTATGGCGAGATTGCCAATCAATTCCGGCCGGGCCATGCCGACTACACCTATCAGATGAAATATGGCCATCGTGATTATCGCGGTGGCGGCCGGTCATCGGCACGCGAAACCGCTGTTCGGGTTGCCGCTGGTGCAATTGCCGACATGTTTTTGAAAAAGGTTCTTGGCAATGATTATCAGATCCGCGGTGCCGTTGTGCAAATAGGGCCACATGCCATTGACCGTTCAAACACGGATTGGGACGAACGTCATAATAACCCATTTTTTTGTCCAGATGCAGCAATGGCAAAACAATGGGAAAGCTATCTTGACGGGGTTCGCAAAGCCGGATCATCGGCGGGTGCCATTCTCGAAATCATTGCCGATGGTATTCCGGTAGGTCTTGGCCAACCGGTCTATGGCAAGCTTGACGGTGAACTCGCCGCAGCCATGATGAGCATCAACGCTGCCAAAGGCGTTGAAATTGGTGGTGGCTTTGCGC
>CAJYBL010000032.1 GCA_913064995.1 uncultured Alphaproteobacteria bacterium | reverse complement strand
TATCTGCCAATTGATCCAGCTGATATTGGGCGTACATTCGAAGCCATCATTCGGGTGAATTCACAATCGGGCAAGGCTGGTTCAGCCTATCTTCTTGAGGCCGATCACCATATTCGCCTGCCGCGTGGTGCCGAGGTTGAATTTTCTGGCATTGTCCAGAACGAAGCCGATACCACTGGCAAGGAAATCACCAGCCAGCGCATCTGGGAACTGGCCGAAGAGCATTACATCAAACCGCAAGGCCCATTCAAGCTTGTCAGCTTTGAATCAGGGCGAGCCAGCCGCGCAAGCGACGCCGAACGTATTACCGCGACTGTACTTCATAACGGCAGGGAAGTGACCATTACCGCCACTGGCAATGGCCCGATTTCGGCTTTTGTTGATGCGATGCGGGACAAATTCAATCTTGCGTTCCGGCTTGCCGATTTCGGGCAGAACACCCGCTCGGCAACATCAAAAGCCGAAGCTGCTGCTTATGTTGAGCTTGTGGTTGGCGATGATCAATCGGTCTATGGTGTTGGCATTGATACATCAATTACATTGGCGCCGATCCGCGCCGTTGTCAGCGCCATCAACAAGCTGACAGGCGCCTAAATCACAAGGCTAGACATTGTTTAGTAAAGCTATCAGCGTTTAGTGAGGTTAGCGGCCTTGCCATTGCGGTTTGCGCTTTTCAAGAAAGGCGCGAACCCCTTCGGCAAAATCGGCGCTCACATAGCTTTTCTCGACCAAATCATTATCATCCGGCAATGGGACGGCTTGACGTAAACGCCGCAGCCCTTCAAGACTGGCCTGAATAGTCAGCGGCGCCATTTGTTTCATTTGTTCGGCAAGTTGGTTGGCGCGTGCCATTAAACCATCCTGGTCCGGTAAAACCTCATGCACAAATCCGCTTGTCAAAAGCGTCTCAGCATCTAGTAATTCAGCGGTTAAAATCATATGGGCAACGCGTGATTCGCCAAATAATGCCGTTAAACGCCGAAGATTCGATACGGCCAGGCAATTGCCCAATGTACGGGCAATCGGCATGCCAGCAACCGCCACCGCACTGGCAATGCGAACATGCGCTGCTGCTGCAATCACCAGCCCGCCACCCGTAACCGCGCCATGAAGCGCGGCGATAACTGGAACATGGCAGGATTCGATCTGGCTGATAACGGCTTCAACCTTTGCTTCATAGCGCAACCCGTCTTCGGTTGAGTCAAAAGCGGTGAATTGGCCGATATCAGTACCAGCGGCGAAGGCTTTATCACCTGCTCCTGCAATGACAATGACTTTGATATGATCAGCATCATCGGCAGTGCCTGCAAGGGCGCATAGCTTGGCTAATTCTTCATACATGCCAAAGGTAAGCGCATTGCGTGACTGCGGCCGGTTCAAAGTCACATGCGCAATGCCATCTACAATGCGGACAAGCAATTCTCCATCAGTGGCAGTCATGTCAAATTCCCTCTAGCGATAGAACAGCTCAACCAATAACATTGGAATAGCAAAGCTGACGTGAGTTTTTTAATCGCCTTTCAGTATATTCATAGCGGCGTCAACACCACCTTTTTGATGTGGAATATTGGCAAGTGACAATCCCATCTCAACACCACTTAATGTGCCAAGAAGCATAAGGTCATTAAAGTCACCCAAATGTCCAATCCGGAATACCTTGCCAGCAAGCTTGGCCAGGCCATTGCCAAGTGACATGTTGAAATTTTGCAGCACACCGGCGCGGAATGCATCGGCATTATGCCCATCTGGCAATAAAACCGCAGTCAAGGCGCTCGAATAATCCTTTGGCTCCTGACACAGAACCTCAAGGCCCCATGCCTGCACGGCCTTGCGCGTTGCGGCGGCGTGCCGGTCATGCCGTTTAAACACATTATCCAGACCTTCTTCATGAAGCATATCAATCGCTTCGGCCAAGCCGTAAAGAAGATTAGTTGCTGGAGTGAACGGGAAGGCGCCATCCTTATTTGCCGCAATCTGTTCTTCCCAATCCCAATAGCTGCGACGCATACCGCCTTTTTTGGCGACGGCTAGTGCTTTTCCCGACACTGCATTAAATGAGAGGCCAGGTGGCAGCATCAGGCCTTTTTGCGAGCCCGCGACTGTTACATCTACGCCCCATTCATCATGCCGAAAATCAATCGAGCCAAGCGACGAGATTGTGTCAGCGAGCAAAAGCGCATCATGCCCCGCATTATTCATCGCCAAGCGCACTTCATTAACGCGCGATGTTGATCCGGTCGAGGTTTCGTTATGGACGATACAAACCGCCTTGATCTTATTTTCCGTATCAGCGCAAAGCCGGTCTTCCACCTGTTGCGGGTCAACACCACGACGCCAGTCGGTCGCCAAAAATTCGGTTTCAAGACCCAAGCGGGACGCCATTTTATGCCAAAGTGAGGCAAAATGCCCCGTTTCAACCATCAGCACCAGATCGCCCTCATGCAAGGTATTGACCAAGGCAGCTTCCCATGCGCCCGTGCCTGATGCAGGATAGATCACCGCATGGCTATCAGTCTTGAAAATCGTTTTCATACCAGCCAGACATTTTGCCCCAATTTCGGCAAATTGCGGGCCGCGATGGTCAATGGTCGGATAGTCCATCGCACGAAGCACCCTATCAGGCACATTTGTAGGGCCAGGAATTTGAAGGAAATGACGGCCAGCGGCATAGGGTGTAGGCATTGAATTGGTCTCCGATCGGATGCGCTGTATCTATTTTTAATTGATAGTATCCCTATGACCATCAATAAGGTTGAAAATTAACTCTGGTTTGTATAACAATACATCCAAATTGTATACTAAAAACTAGGGTAAAATATGGCTGACGGTAGTGGCTTCGCCGGATTCGAGCGCTTACGGCGATCTATTTCTGGTGAATTGTTTGATGATGGTTTCACGCGCGGTCGTTATGCAACCGATGCATCGATTTATCAAATGATGCCGCATGGTGTTGTTGTTCCAAAAACAATTGCCGATATCGAAGCAACCATTGCCTTTTGCCATGAGCAGGGTATGGCGCTTTTACCGCGTGGTGGCGGCACTTCGCAATGTGGCCAGACAGTCAATCACGCGCTGGTTCTGGATAACACAAAATACCTCAATTCGATTCTGAAACTAGATGTCGAAAACCGGCGCTGCATTGTCGAGCCGGGGATCGTTCTTGATGAATTAAACCGTCAGTTAAAACCGCATGGGCTTTGGTTTCCAGTAGATGTTTCAACCTCTAGTCGAGCAACCATTGGCGGCATGACTGCCAATAACAGCTGTGGTGGCCGATCCATCCGTTATGGCATCATGCGGGATAATGTTTTGGCGATTGATGCCATTCTTGCCGATGGCACCCATGCGTCATTTGGCGCCTATGATCCAGCCGCGGCAAAACCAGCCGGACGGCTTGGCGAAATACTGCCTGACCTTTTGGCGCTTGGTGAGACGCATAGCGATGAAATTCTATCCAGCTTTCCAAAGGTGCTTCGCCGTGTTGGCGGCTATAACATCGACTCGCTTATTCCCGACGCAATGGCACTTCGCCCCAATGGCAAAGCCGGCGACGGTATCAATCTTGCGCATCTTCTGGTTGGGTCGGAAGGCACACTTGCCTATTCAACCGCGATCACGTTGAAATTATCACCCCTTCCCGCCCGCAAGGTGATGGGGCTGTGCCATTTTCCAACTTTCTACAAAGCCATGGATGCCGCCCAGCATCTTGTGACGCTTGATCCGGTTGCGGTGGAATTGATTGACAGCACCATGCTTGATCTAGCGCGGTCGATTCCCATTTTCCGGCCAACTGTCGAAGCCTATATCAAAGGTGAGCCAGCCGCCATGTTGGTTGTTGAATTTGCCGAGGAAGACCCAGCAGAGAACACTCGCTGTCTTACCGCGCTGGAAACAATGATGGCTGATCTTGGCTTTGGCTGGGACAAACCTGCTGACTTTACCGGCGGCACTGTTATTCTGACCGAAGATGGCGATCAGGCTCGCATCAGCGAAATGCGCAAATCCGGCCTGAATATCATGATGTCGATGAAAACCGCGGCCAAGCCTGTATCTTTTGTCGAAGATTGCGCTGTCGCGCTTCCTGATCTTGCCGAATACACTGACAAGCTAACGCGTATCTTTACCAAATATAACACAACTGGCACATGGTATGCGCATGCATCAGTCGGCTGTCTTCATGTTCGCCCCGTATTGGATATGAAAAATGCCGATGATGTTGCCGCCATGCGGGGCATTGCTGAAGATGCCTTCAAACTGGTCAAGGAATATGGCGGCTCGCATTCAGGCGAACATGGTGACGGCATTGCCCGTTCTGAATTTAACGAAGTAATGTTTGGCACTAAAATGGTCACCCTATTCCGGCAGGTAAAACAAATGTTTGACCCGCAAGATATTTTCAATCCAGGCAAAATCACCAATGCACCAAAGATGGATGATCGCTCGCTTTTCCGGTTTTCGCCCGGATATAAAATTGATGATTTTCCAACCCGATTGAATTGGGATGCATGGCCTGGCAAGGCTAGCGGCCTGCAAGGCGCGGTTGAAATGTGCAATAACAATGGGGCGTGCCGCAAATTAGATGGCGGGGTTATGTGCCCGTCTTTCCGCGCAACACGCGATGAGCGCGATTCAACAAGAGGACGTGCAAATAGTCTTCGCCTTGCCTTATCTGGTCAGCTTGGCCCAGCGGCGTTAGCCAGTGACGATATGGCAGACACGATGAAGCTTTGCGTGTCTTGCAAAGCCTGTAAACGCGAATGCCCAACGGGTGTCGATATGGCGCGGATGAAGGTTGAAGTGACCGCGCTTCGCACCGAGGCCAGAGGCCTGTCGTTTCATGAACGGCTTGTCGCCCATCTTCCCGATTACGCCCCTTATGCAGCAACGATTGCGCCTTTGATAAGGTTGCGTGACATTGTTCCAGGGCTGGCTTGGCTTAGTGAAAAACTAACCGGCTTTAGCGCCCGCCGCCCGTTACCACGCTGGCAAAGGCACTGGTTCCGCAATCATGAATTGCCAAACAGCCCTGCCCATAAATCATCATCTACGACAGTCAAACCGCCGGTATTGCTTTTCATTGATAGCTTTAACCGCTATTTCGAGCCGGAAAATATCCGCGCGGCGGTTCGGGTTTTACAAGTGGCTGGATATGATGTCTTTACGCCCATGCCAGATGGATTAAAACAGCCGCTTTGTTGTGGCCGTACCTTTTTATCCACCGGCATGATTGACCGCGCCCGCCATGAAGCCAGCCAGCTGGTTACCACAATAGCCCCGTTTGCCAAGCTTGATATCCCCATTGTCGGATTGGAACCATCATGCACCTTGGCGCTTCGTGATGAAATTCCGGCCTTGTTGAACAGCAAAGATGCCTTTGCCGTTGCCAATGCAACATTAACTTTTGAAGAATTGCTGGCACGCGATAAGCCAAAACTGCCCCTGAAGAGCGGAAATGCCAAAGCCCTTCTTCATGGCCATTGTCACCAAAAGGCATTTGACGCTGTACGCCCAATCGAAGAGGTGCTGTCATGGATTGACGGCATGGCCGTCGAAAAAATCGAAACAAGCTGTTGCGGTATGGCCGGGGCTTTTGGCTATGGCGCCGACACATTTGACGTATCGATGAAAATGGCAAATGCCACGCTTCTTCCCAAAATTCAGGATTCCACATCTGATACGGTCATTATTGCCGATGGCACATCATGCCGCTGTCAAATCAAGGATGGCACTGCACGCGAAGCAAAACATGTCGCGATTATCCTAGACGAATGGATGAAAGCGACTGATAATGATAAAGAAAGATAATCAAGCTTCAGGATTTAGAATAGATGGACAGATTACCATCAGCAAAAATCAGAGACTCGCTTGAACAGCGTATTGTCGAAGGCGAACTTGGCAATGGCAAACGCCTTGATGAAACTGAATTATCCGGCTTTTACGGCGTATCGCGAACCCCGGTTCGTGAAGCGCTGCAACGGCTAGCCGAGTCCGGCCTCGCAGAACATCTGCCGCGCCGTGGCACATTTGTTCGCTCGCCAAGCCTTAGCCAGCTTGTTGAAATGTTTGAAGTGATGGCCGAGTTGGAGTGTATGGCCATCCGTCTTGCCGCACGCCGCGCCACCACCAATGATATTGACGCGCTGGAAAAAGACAATGAAACCTGCCGCGCGGCGGTTGCTGCCAATGACACCAAGAAATATTACGAGGTCAATGCCCGCCTTCATGGTCGCATTTATCAAATGTCTGGAAACAGCTTTCTGGCCGGTGAAGCGCGCCGCCTTCATGATCGTCTTCGCCCTTTCCGTCGCCTGCAATTACGGGTACGCGGCCGGATGGAGGAATCAATGGCTGAACATGATATCATTCTTGCGGCACTTCGTGATGGCAATGCCGACCGTGCTATGGAGACCATGAAAAAACACATCACCATTGTTGGCGTCCGGTTTAATGACCTTGTTTCAAGCTTTAACCGAATCATGGGTGATGAGTAATCATCTACGCAAGATTAACCACACCATAATCCTGCATACCCCTGCAAAACAAAGTCCCAAAATTGACATGAACGCAGCCATTTTTGTTGGAAGCCACCAAGGCTTGTGCCATGATTCAGCAAAGATTATTCAGCGTGAAATGATTGCCACAAAGCTGATGAGAAAAAGGGAGCCAAGCATTTGTCTGATACAAATAAGTTAAATGGCGGGCAAGTAATTATTGATTATTTGATCAAGGAAAAAGTGCCTTATGTCTTTGGCCTATGCGGCCATGGTAATATCGGTCTGATTGATGCAATGCATGAACGCCAAGATGATATTGGCACAATCTCGGTTCACCATGAAAGCGTCGCTGGTTTTATGGCCGATGTCTATTATCGGGTATCGGGTCAGCCGACTGCGACCTTCACATCCTGTGGCCCGGGATCGGCCAATCTGCCTATCAGTCTTGGTAATGCTTTTTTTGATTCGGTTCCGTTTCTGGCAATTACCGGCAATGTGCCAACAAGCCAGTTTAATCGTGGTGCGTTTCAAGAAACCTATCGCCATTATCAGGCTGATTTCCCCTCAACGGTACAGGCCTATTGCAAACGCGTTTACCAGCCTACCCGTGGCGAACAGGTTCCACTTATGATGCGTCAGGCATGGAAAACCATGACAACCGGACGCCCGGGTCCGGTTGTTCTTGATGTTCCTTTTGATATTTTCAAAGAAGCTGCAGCGAGTGAGACCCCTGATCCAGCGGCATGGTCAGCCAATATTTCATCGCGTTGTGGTGCTGATCCTGATGGTGTGGTCAAGGCCGTCGATATGCTGCTATCTGCCGAAAAACCAGTGATTGTTGTTGGGCAGGGTGTTCGCTATGGCGGCGCGGCAGATGAATTGCTGGCACTGGCGGATCGGCTGCAAATACCAGTTGCATCATCGGCAAGCGGGCTTGGTGCCATACCGGTTGAGCATCCCTTATCACTTGGGTTGGTGCAGCGTGGTGGCACTTATCAATCAAACCACGCTTGTCGGCAGGCCGATGTTTTGCTGGCGCTCGGTGTCAGATTCGATGACCGAACCTCCAGCTCTTGGATTCCCGGCTACTCCTTTACCATCCCGCCAACAAGATTGATCCATGTTGATATTGATCCTGAAGAAATTGGTCGGAATTATCCGGTTGCACTTGGCCTGATGGCCGATGTGCGCACCTTTCTTCGGCAAATACTGGCCGAGCTTGACCGCCGCAGCCATAGCAGCGAGCCAACGGCCGCAAGACGCAAATGGCTAGCAGCGATTGATGGCTATCGTGCTGAATGGAACGCCTTTACTGCGCCCGGCTACAGTGATGACAGCAGCCCTATCAACCCGCAACGGGCGGCAGTTGAAATTGACAAAGCGCTTCCCGAAGACGCCATTCTGGTTAGTGATATCGGCGTGCATCACAATTGGTTGCTACAATTCTGCAACCCGACCCGACCTGATTCATTGATCGGGTCAATGGGGTTTGGCCCGATGGGATTTGGTGTTGCTGGGGTTATGGGTGCCAAGCTGGCCGCGCCTGACCGGCCTTGTGTTTCCGTTTGCGGTGACGGAGCGTTCTTTATGCATGCCAATGTTCTGGGAACGGCGGTTGAATATAATATTCCAGTTGTCTGGGTGGTTTGGAATAACTACGCCTATGGTTCGATCCGCGGCTTGCAACGGGGCTATCTTGGCAACCGCGAACTGGCAACCGATTTTCATTATCCCGATACCGGCCTTCCCTATAACCCCGATTTTGCTGCAATGGCCAGATCAGCCGGTGTTGAAGGGGTTAGCATTGACCGTGCTGGCGATCTTGGCGACGCCATTCTGGCCGCAACCAAAAGCAATCGCCCCTATTTGATCGATGCCAATATCAGCGGTGATTTAAACCCACCCGGTGCAGGTGTTTGGGAAATCCCAGGCCTTGGCGTGAATAAACCCGCAATTGGCGAACGCTATATTCCAAAATAGAAACAAGCCAAAACCAAGCCCATATTACCAGCGTGATGCCACATGGTTTTGTCGCTCACCCTGTTCTACCAAGATGATTTATGTAACCGTTTTCGCATGTTCGCGAAGCACGGTTTTCTGAATCTTGCCTGTCTGTGTTTTTGGCAAGACGGAAAACACAAAATGGCTTGGTAATTTGTAGCTTGCCAAATGCTCACGGCAAAAAGCCCGCAAATCATCAATGCCTGGTTGATCCACATTTGGCTTTAAGGTGATGAAAGCGCATGGCGTCTCGCCCCATTTATCATCAGGGCGGGCAACCACCGCAGCTTCCATAATATCGGGATGCTGGTACAGCGCTTCTTCCACCTCAAGGCTGGAAATATTTTCACCGCCCGAAATGATAATGTCCTTTGATCGATCTTTGACCTCGGCATAGCCATCGGGATGCATCACCGCAAGATCTCCGCTATGAAACCAACCGCCAGACGATGCTTTTGCAGTATCTTCGGGGTTTTTGAGATAGCCCTTCATAACCGTATTGCCACGAAGCATGATCTCGCCAATGGTTTTGCCATCAGCGGGAACTGGAGCCATTGTTTGCGGATCGACCACCCGATAATCGCCAGCCAGAACATGCGGCACGCCTTGACGCGCCATTTTCTGCGCCCGTGCGGCAAGTGGCAATTCTTCCCATTCCTCCTGCATTTCACAAATCAAAGACGGCCCATAGGATTCGGTCAATCCATAAAGATGAGTGATTCTGAAACCCATCGTTTCCATATCATCAATTACCTTGCTTGGTGGCGCTGCGCCGCCAGTGGCAATTTGAACCGGAATTTTTCTGGAGGTCTTTGGCTTGGCCTCATCGGGCGCGTGGATCAACATTGACAGCACAATTGGTGCCGCCGCCATATGGGTTACATTTTCCGCATCGATTAACCGAAACACTTCGGCCGGATCAATCACCCGCAGACAAACATGCGTTCCACCAACCGCCGTTACAGCCCATGGATGCGTCCAGCCATTGCAATGAAATAACGGCAAAGTCCAAAGATAGATACTGCTGGTGTTAAGCCCCATCGCCAGAACATTGCCAAGCGCATTCAATGCTGCCCCGCGATGCGAATAGACAACCCCTTTTGGATTGCCGGTTGTTCCCGACGTGTAGCTCAGCGAAATCGGCATGGTTTCATCTTGCAAATCAAACAGGAGTGTTTCCGCCAAGCCGCCAGCAAGAAAACTTTCATAATCAACATCACCAATCATTCGGCCAAGATCGACAGCAGGATCATCAATGCAAATCACCCTGATTTTGCGATCACAGATTGCCATCGCAGCCTCGGCAACATCGGCATATTCGCGGTCAACAAACAGCATCTGGCTTTCGCCGTGATCGAGAATGGTTGCAATTGTCTTGGCATCTAGGCGTGTATTGATTGTGTTCAGAACCGCGCCTGTCATCGGCACGGCAAAATGCAATTCCAGCATTTCCGGTACATTCGGACATAAGACTGAAACCGTGGTTTGTGGCGCAATGCCAGAGCCGATAATTGCCGCGGCAAGCTGTTTGCAACGCTTGCCAAATTCGGCATAGCTTATCCGCCGCGCACCATAGGCAATGGCCGTTTTTGTCGCAAAAACATAGGCAACACGGTCAATGAAATGCACCGGTGATAGCGGCTGCATATCAGCCCCTTGCATATTCAGCACGGCAAATGGTGATCCAGATGACATCTCAGACATAGCTTAACCTCCCTTGATTCAGACTAATCATGACCAACTCCCCAGCTCCAGAAATCATGATCTGTTTCTTGTAAAAACCGGCTGATAACCATTTGATGTACTTCGGTTGCGCCATCAACAAGCAATGCCTGACGCCCATAGCGATAGATCCATTCCAAAACTGTATCGGTTGAATAGCCGCGCGCGCCGCAAATTTGAATAGCGTCGCTTGTGACCCGATTCAATAATTGCGAAACATGGATTTTTGCAATTGAAATATCTTGGCGTGCTTTTGAGCCCTGTTCAATCCGCCATGCCGCGCGCATCACCATGACCCGGCCAATCTCGATATCCATCGCTGCCTGACCAAGCTTCATCTGAATCGACTCACGGTCAATCAGCTTGATGCCAAAACCAGTGCGGTGCGCCGCATAATCAGCCGCAATATCAACCGCACGTTTGGCCAGCCCAAGCCAGCGCATGCAGTGCGTTAACCGCGCAAGGCCAAGCCGGATTTGCGTCACCTTTAGGCCTTTGCCCTCGCCCATCAGCACACGGTCATCATCAAGTTCCATGCCATCAAACACCAATTCACAATGGCCGCCATGTTCTTCTGGCCCCATGATGCCGATCCGTCTTTCGATGCGCCAGCCCGGATCATCACGGTGAAACAAAAACGCGGTTAACCCGTCACGCGCGCCATCTCCTGTTTTGGCCATCAAAATAAAATGCGCCGCCTCGCCAGCACCGGTAATATACCATTTGCGGCCATTGATGACCCATTTGCCATTCACCCGCTTTGCCGTTGTTTGGATCATGCTTGGGTCGGAACCACCACCGGGCGCAGGCTCGGTCATGGCAAAGGATGACCTCACATCACCATTGATAATTGGTGTCAGCCAGCGATCTTTTTGCGCTTGGGTGGCAACTTTATTCAAAATATACATATTGCCGTCATCAGGTGCCGCACAATTGAACGCAACCGGCCCAAAGATCGAATAATTCATGGCCTCATACAACACCGCCATACCGGTTGGCCCATAGCCAAGCCCGCTCTGCTCACGCGGAATTTGCGGTGCCCATAAACCAGCCTCCTTGACCTTGGCACGAAGTGTTTGCAATACCGCCATATCAATAT